>JBIIQR010000001.1:0-25907 GCA_044341985.1 Burkholderiaceae bacterium | reverse complement strand
TGGGTTCAGGGAAAACGACTATAGGTCGAGCGTTGGCAAAGCGCTTGAATAAGCGTTTTGTCGATACCGATCATGAAATCGAGGCGCGCACAGGAGCATCCATACCATGGATCTTTGAGATTGAGGGCGAGGCGAGTTTTCGTCAGCGTGAAGCCGATGTCATCCGCGATCTCACGGCACAAGAAGGCATTGTGTTGGCTACCGGTGGTGGCGCGGTGCTGAATGAACAAAGCCGCCAGTTGCTTAAAGAACGTGGCACCGTTATATATCTTCGAGCATCGGTCAACAGTATTCTGCAGCGGACTAGCCATGATCGTAATCGTCCATTGTTACAGACCGACGACCCTAAAGCGCGTATCGAAGAGTTATCACAGCAACGTGCTCCGCTGTATCAAGAAGTGGCTCATATCATTATTGAGACCGGTCGCCCTAATGTGCAAACAGTGGTCCAGACTATTCTGGGCCAGCTGCCTAATGTATCTGACACTCTACCTGCTGAAAATCAGCCTGAGTCGACTAATGAAAGTTCGGTAGATCATCCATGAAGTCACCTCCAGAAATATTCGCTAAGCTGAACGTCGATTTGGGTGAGCGCAGCTATCCCATAGTGATTGGCAAGCATTTACTCGAACAAACAGCGTTTGCAGATTACATACCGGGCTCGCGCGTGGTGATTGTTACTAACACCATAGTGGCCCCGCTCTATTTAGAGCGACTATCCAGCATGTTGACCGCAGCGGGTAAGCACTGCCTATCCATCGTTTTGCCGGATGGTGAAGAAGAAAAAAATGTCGATAATCTGATGACGGTATTTGATGCATTGCTTGAAAATAAATGCGATCGCAAGACGACTTTGTTAGCACTAGGCGGTGGTGTGATTGGTGATCTGACAGGATTTGCTGCGGCAACCTACATGCGTGGTGTACCGTTTGTGCAGATTCCTACCACCTTGCTGGCGCAAGTCGATTCGTCGGTGGGTGGTAAAACAGCGATCAATCATCCCATGGGTAAAAATATGATTGGGGCGTTCTATCAGCCGCAGTCAGTGATTACGGATACGGCTACGCTGATGAGTTTACCTCCGCGTGAGCTCTCAGCCGGTTTGGCTGAAGTGATTAAGCACGGCGCCATTATTGATGCTGAATTTTTTCGCTGGCAAGAAATTAATATGGACAAGCTAATGGCGCGCGACGATCACGCCTTAGCCTATGCGATACAACGATCGTGCGAAATCAAGGCTGAGGTCGTGCGCCAGGATGAGCGAGAAACAGGCTTACGAGCGATTTTAAATTTTGGTCATACATTTGGCCACGCCATTGAAGCTGGTTTAGGTTATGGTGAGTGGCTACATGGCGAGGCCGTCGGTTGCGGTATGGTGATGGCAGCAGATTTGTCTGTGCGCCTTGGCTATATGGATGCCGCTGATCGTGATCGTCTCGTCGCTTTGATTAAAGCGGCGGGTTTACCCACCGTTGCGCCTGATCTGGGTAAAGACAGATGGTTAGATCTGATGGAAGTCGATAAGAAAAACGAAGGTGGCAAGATTAAATTTATTCTTCTTAAGCCTTTAGGCAAGGCGATGGTGACATCAGCGCCAGCAGATCATCTCGATGCCACGCTTTCATCGTGCGTGAAAACTGCCCGATGATGCCCGAATTCGAAGCGCATCTGGCGCCTTATGCAGCTCTAGCAGCCACCTCGCCAGGACGTCAATTCTCAGAGCTAACGCCGACTACGCGCAGTGAATTTCAGCGTGATCGTGATCGTATTATTCATTCCACGGCATTCAGACGTTTGGAATACAAGACACAGGTTTTTGTTAATCATGAAGGTGATTTATTTAGAACCCGTCTGACGCACAGTATTGAGGTCGCACAGATTGCACGCTCTCTCACACGTAATTTACGTTTGAATGAAGATTTGGTTGAGGCCATCTCTTTGGCGCATGATCTTGGACACACGCCCTTTGGTCATGCTGGCCAAGATGCCTTGAATGCGTGCATGAAGGATTACGGTGGCTTTGAGCATAATCTTCAGAGCCTCAGAGTGGTCGATTCGCTGGAGCAGCGCTACGGTGCTTTCGATGGTTTAAATTTAATGTTCGAAACGCGTGAAGGTGTACTTAAACACTGTTCGCTAACGAATGCGCAACAATTAGGCGATATTGGGCGTCGATTCATAGAGCGTAAGCAGCCAACACTAGAAGCGCAGTTGGCTAATCTGGCAGATGAAATCGCTTATAACAACCACGATATTGATGATGGCTTGCGTTCTGGTTTATTAACGACGGATCAGCTCAATGAAGTTGCGTTGTATGCGCGTTATCGCCATGAGGCAGAAAATCAATTTCCAGGCATTAGCGGTCGCCGCGCAATTAATGAAACCGTTCGTCGCATGATCAACGCATTAGTGGATGATCTGATTCAACAATCGCGTGCGAATATTCGTGCCGCTGAAATCAAGACTATTGAAGATGTTAGAAATGCGCCGCCACTTATTGCGTTTTCAGAAAACATGAAAAAAGAAGCGCAAGAGCTGAAGCGGTTTTTACGGACTAATTTGTATCATCATTATCAAGTCAACCGTATGACGAGCAAAGCGCGCCGTATCGTTACAGACTTATTTGATATTTTCATCTCAGGTCCAGAATTGCTCCCGTTGGATTACCAGATAGCAGGTGACGATAAAACGGCGCAGGCTAGAAAAGTCGCTGACTACATTGCAGGCATGACGGATCGCTATGCGATGCGCGAATATCGCCGACTATTTGCGGTCGACGAAATCTAATACTCTGAGTGCGGTGTATCTCATCGTAGAGATGCAGTTAGCCGTTGTTAGTCTAAGTGTCTCAACGGGTGAGCATACTCCGGCCAGGCCGAATCGAAGAAGCCAGCTATCATTTCAGAAGTTACCTCTGGCAGACTCGCTGGGTTCCATTTAGGTGAGTGATCTTTGTCGATAGCCAGCGCGCGAACTCCTTCGATCACTTCACCATGCTCGAAACACCGCCTCACCATCGTTCTTTCCATGCGCAGACAATCAGCTATATCGAGCGTTGCCGCGCGACGCAGTTGTGACAGAGTGACGCACATCATCAATGGTGATTTCTTTTGCATACTCGCTAGCGCTTTAGTTGCAAACTCACCCGTGTCGTTGGACAGTGACGCCAAGATAGCCGGCACGGAATCCAGAGCGAAATGATGTTCAATCGCTGCGTGCGATTTTGCCAGGCGTGACTGTGATGGATCAGCTTGCGCCGCAAAAGGCGCGGCAAAGCTCCGCACCGCTTCGCGCAAATCCCCGCGCGCTTCTGCCATCATGGCGTGTAGTGAGGGTAGTTCGGATGAGGGCACGAAGACATCAGCCAAGTCGGCATACAGTGCATCTGCCGCTGCAATCATTTCACCCGTCACACCCAGATAGGTTCCAGTGTGCCCAGTGGCTCGCGATAGAAAATGTCCGCCACCGACATCGGGAAACAAGCCTATACCCACTTCGGGCATCGCCATTTTTGTACGTTCAGTAACGATGCGCATACGCGCTTGAGGCCCTGCCTGAGCGATACCCATACCGCCGCCCATAACGACGCCATCCATTAATGCAACGTAGGGTTTGGGGAAGTGGTGTATTACGTAGTTAAGCGCATATTCTTCGGTAAAAAAATCCTCGATGAGTGCTGCGCCATTCATGGAGTTGGCATTACCTTTTTCGTGGAAAAAGCGAATATCACCACCAGCACAATAGGCTTTTTCGCCGCTACCATGCACAAACACAGCAGAGATTTCAGCGTCATTTCGCCAATCAAGCAAAGCCTTAGTCATGGCTCTGACCATCTCAAGCGATAAAGAATTCAGCGATGTTGGTCGGTTCAGTGTGATGACGCCAGTGCGGCCGCTGATGTGGGTGCGAATGAGATCGGTCATAGAATATAGATGTGCTGGGTGCGATAAGCAGCAAGCCCAGCTAGTTATGATGTCTAAAAATCAGAAGTTTATCGTTATTCGTAGTGAAGGGATTGAAAAGCCAAAAAGTCAGTCTTTCACTTAACCGCTAAGTCAGATGTCAATTTAGAGTAGCTAAGGCAGACAGTTCGGAAATGTTATTCGTAGTAAAAAAGAGAAAGGGCGCCGCAGCGCCCTTTGTATTCCTGATTGTCGTGATCAGGCGATTTCCTCGGTTGGACCTTCGTAGCGTCGTATCCCTTCGCGCTGATGATCTTGAATCCTGCTTTTGTGTTTCAGTACCTGTCGATCCAGTTTATCCATGAGCAGATCAATCGCGGCATACATATCTTGCGCTTCACTTTCGACGTGAAAATCTTTGCCGCGCGTATGCAGATTAATTTCTGCACGCTGACGTTTTTCTTTTTCTGTGAGGGTGTCGACGATGAGGGTGACTGAAATATCAATCACATTGTCGAAATGGCGTTTGATTCGTTCCAGTTTATTTTGTACATACTCCCTCAAAGGGGGAGTTAGTTCCAAATGATGCCCACTGATTTTCAGATTCATACACAGCACTCCTTCGCATTGCGTCGCTGGAGGTTCTGGCTCGACCGCCGGCAGCAGGCCGGTAGGAACGCAGCAACGGTGAAAAAACTGGAAAAACTACAAAGACTTACGCAAATTAACAGGCGGTATTTTTAAAGCCTCGCGGTATTTTGCAACGGTACGCCGCGCGACAACCATGCCTTGTTCACTTAGCATGTCTGTGATTTTGCTGTCAGAGAATGGATTTTTTGGGTCTTCAGCTCCTATCAGTTGTTTGATTAAAGCGCGTATTGCAGTGGAAGATGCTTCACCGCCCGTTTCTGTGGCGACGTGGCTGCCAAAGAAAAATTTCAGTTCAAACATACCGTGCGGTGTCAGCATGTATTTCTGCGTCGTTACGCGCGAAATAGTGCTCTCGTGCAGGCCCAGTGTATCAGCAATTTCACGTAGCACAAGGGGCTTCATGGCAACTTCTCCATGGGAGAAAAAATTGCGTTGACGATCTACTATCGCTTGCGACACACGCAAAATAGTATCGAATCGTTGCCGCATATTTTTGATAAGCCATTTGGCTTCTTGCAACTGTGATGTGAGCGAGCCTTCACCTTTGCTTTGCTTAAGGATACTGGCGTACATGGCATTTACCCTAAGCTTAGGCATCACCTCGCGATTGAGACTGACTTGCCAATCGCCTTTTGCACGTTTGACAATGACATCGGGAACCACATAGTCAGACGCATCGCCGGCGTAGGCAGCGCCCGGGTGCGGGTTGCATGAGCGGATGACCACTTGCGCTTCTCGTAAATCTTCGTCGTCGCAATCGAGTAATTTTTTTAGCTTATTAAACTCACGTTGAGCAAAGAGTTCCAGATGGTTTTCAACCAACGTAAGCGCCATACGTCGGGTAACAAAAGCGACTTTCTCCATGCGACGGATTTGGATTGCCAGACATTCCGACGCATTTCTGGCACCAATGCCTGCCGGATCAAAACTTTGTAAAAGTTTGAGTGCCACCATCAACTCATCAAACTCAATATCCAATTCTTCTGGCAGACGACCGTGAATATCTTCTAGAGGCTCTTCAAGATAGCCGTTGTCATCTAATGCTTCGATGAGTAACTCGACGAGCGCACGATCACGGCGATTATTTACCGTGACAGATAGCTGTTCCAGCAAGTGTTCGCGCAAAGTGCACTCATGGGCTTCTAGCTGAGGACGGCCATTATCATCTTCAGGTGCTTTAGATGAGCGCGAGACATCATCAAAACTCCAGTCGGCATCATTGCCCGTATTACCTTCATCGCCTGACTCGCCGGCTGGTGCGCCTTCCGCACTTGCCTCTGCGGGTGCGCTCGCTTCGTCTGACCCCTCGCCCACGGAGTCAGCGGGTGCGGAAAGTGGTGCCTGGCTGATAGCGCCGTCGCTCAGTAATCGTACTGAATGATCTAACGGGTCGTCCAAACGTTCGAGTAGTGGATTGTCAGTCAGCATTTGCTCGAGTTCTTGATGCAGCTCGAGTGTAGACAATTGCAACAGGCGTATCGATTGCTGCAGCTGAGGAGTCAGTGCAAGATGTTGTGATACGCGAAGTTGTAATGTCTGTTTCATTGTCCTCGATTACATCCTGAAGTTTTCACCGAGATAAACACGGCGAACAGATTCGTTGCCAATGATTTCTTCTGGACTGCCAGAGGCCAGCACCGCTCCTTGGTTAATGATGTAGGCGCGATCGCAGATACCCAACGTTTCGCGTACGCTGTGATCGGTAATGAGTACGCCGATGCCGCGCTCTTTAAGAAAGCGAACGATGCGCTGAATTTCAATTACAGCAATCGGATCAACGCCCGCAAAAGGCTCATCTAACAAGATGAAACGCGGGCTGGTTGCCAAGGCGCGGGCGATTTCTACGCGCCGTCGCTCACCACCGGATAGAGACATGGCTTGATTGCCACGCAGTTTTTCAATTTGCAGATCTGCCATCAGCGTATCGAGGCGCTGCTCGATTTCACCACGAGGTAATGGCTTACCTTGAACTTTTTGTAGTTCGAGAACAGCGCGAATATTGTCTTCAACCGAAAGCTTACGAAATACCGAAGCTTCTTGCGGGAGATAGGACAAACCCAGTTCTGCTCGTCGGTGAATGGGTAGTCCCGAAATGCTCTGGTCGTCGAGAGTAATCTCTCCACCTTCTGATGGAACCAGACCGACGATCATATAAAACGAGGTTGTTTTTCCAGCTCCGTTTGGGCCGAGTAATCCCACCACTTCACCACTGGCGACATCCAGAGACACGTCATGCACCACTTGACGTGCGCCATAGCTTTTCTGGAGGCTGCGAACTCGCAGCGTGCTGGGCAAACTACTTTTCATCGTTACCTTTATCCGAGCCGCGTGGCTGAATGACAGCTTTTACTCGACCACTCCCTGGTTTACTTTCACCGGAAACAGAATTACTGACGGAGTAGAACTCAGCACGGCTGTCATACGAAATAAATTCACCTTCAACTTCGTCAGTAATCTTTGAGCCATCTAGCATCTTTACGCGCGCTTGTTTGAATAGTTTGGCAATTTCGGTTTTTGTGTCGTACTCAATACGATCGGATGCGTTACCTTCAATCCATAAGTCTTTGCCGCCATCACGCTTTTGACGAAAACGAGTGGTGCCGCCAGGTGGAGCATATAAAGTAGCGTACTGATGTCCTGCTTGATCTTGACGCACCAGCAGTTTGTCAGCGTGCATGATCAAACTACCGCGTGTTAGCACGACATTACCGATAAAGGTATTGGTTTGTTTAGATTCGTCATAGAACATCTGATTGGCCTCGACATTGGTCGGCTTATTCAGATCCGCCTTTTCAGCAGATGCCGAGCTCATTAGGACTAGACAAAAAATTACTGAGCTTGTTTTAACTAAAATCGCGTTGGAATTTTTCATAAGTAGCGCATCCCTTATTTATGCGATGGTTCGTAATGTCCACTGACTCGACTCTGTAGATTCAGCTGATGTTTGCGGTTGTCAGCAATCATTCCGGTTCCCTCCATGCGGGAAGTGCCTAACTGAATCACCACTTTTCTATCCGTTTTCACAATATCTTGGTTGGGTAGGGCCAGCATGTAATCCGAATCGATTCGCAAAGAATCGGTACCTCGGCTTTGTGGTCGCTCTAGTGTTACGTCGCCGTAAAAATGTAATTCTTTTTGGTTAGTAGTGATTTTTGCAGTCCGCGAGTGTAGTGTCATTGGATCTCGCAAGCTGGAATAGCTACGTAACGAGGGCTGCTCGACAGTGCTGCTGTCATCCACTGGATAATGAATTAACTTTTTACCGCTGATAACGTATTGGGCTTTGCCGCTGACAGACATGCGTGTGTAGGTGAAATCTTCAATAAAGTAATCAGGTTCAGTGCGAACGGTAGGTTCGCGTGTGTCGTCAGCTGAACGACGTGCAATTTCTAATGCCCAAAAGCTGAGCGCTGCCAACAACGATCCAGCCGCAAGCAGCAGCAGCGCTGGGTAACGTCGGCGCAATTCCACGTTCATGACAAATAAGGCGCGAGCGCCGAGTCATAGTTACCTTGTGCGTGCAAAATAAAATCACAAACCTCACGCACGGCCCCTTTGCCACCGTGAGCTTGAGCTATGTAATGTGCACGACTTCTAACTTCTGAGTGCCCATTCGGCACGCTAATAGCAAAGCCTACGCGCGTCATTACTGGCAGATCAATCACGTCATCGCCCATGAAGCCGCATTCTTCCGGGGTGATGACTAATTCGGTGATTATTTTTTCAAATGCCGAGCGTTTGTCATCAATACCTTGCAGCAGAATGGTGATTCCAAGATCGGTAGCGCGTCGTGTAACGATAGGTGATTGCCGAGCGCTGATAATCGCAGTGCGTACGCCGAATTTTTGCAGTAACTTGATGCCATGTCCATCGAGTGCATTGAAGGTTTTAATCAGTTCTCCTTCGGAGCTATAGCGCAAACCACCATCGGTCAGTACGCCATCCACATCAAAGATCATCAGCTTGAGTCGCTTTGCCCGCTCGGTTAACGTTAAATCTGAAGTCATCGTCAGATCACCTTGGCGCGCGTGAGATCGTGAATATGCAGAGCGCCAACCAGCTTCCCATTGGACTCGCATACCAGCACTTGATTGATGCGGTGTTGCTCCATCATCTCGACGGCATCGACTGCGAGCTGTTCCGGGCCCAACACCCGTGGGTTGGTATGCATTACATCGCGAATCAGTGTTTTTGAAAAATCGCTGCCTTGCTCAATGAGTCTGCGAAGGTCGCCATCGGTGAATATGCCAAGTACATGGAAATCATCGTTTACGATCGCTGTCATAGCCATACCCTTGCGGGTGACTTCGAGCAGTGCTTCAGGCAGCATTACATTCGGTTTAACTGCGGGAATTAAGTGTTCGGTACGCATGACGTCGCGCACATGTGTGAGTAGTTTGCGACCCAGTGCGCCGCCGGGGTGAGAGCGAGCAAAGTCTTCTTCACGAAATCCGCGTGCATCGAGCATTGCTACCGCTAAGGCATCACCCAATGCGAGCGTCACAGTGGTGCTCGCTGTGGGGGCTAAATTAAGTGGACAGGCTTCTTTTTCTACCGAGATGTTTAGGTGTACGTCAGCCAGCCGGGCGAGTGATGACTCTGGATTGCCCGTCATTGAAATGAGTTTTGCACCCAGGCGTTTGATAACTGGAGTTATAGCGAGTAATTCGTCTGACTCGCCAGAATAAGAAATCGCGATCATTGCATCGGCTTTGGTGACCATGCCTAGATCGCCATGCGCTGCTTCGCCTGGATGGACGAACATGGCAGGTGTGCCGGTGGAGGCTAAGGTGGCAGCAATTTTTCTGGCGATGTGGCCTGACTTTCCCATTCCAGACACAACGACGCGGCCACTACAGCTGAGCAGTAAAGCAGTTGCGCGTGCAAAGTCGTGTTGGGTATCCGCTGAGAGCCGAGCCTTCAATGCCAGTATGGCGTCGGCCTCAATTTGAAGAGTGTCGCGTGCCAACTCCAGCGCGCGACTAGCAACGCTGTTGTCAAATTGCTGCGAGAACCTTTTTTCATGGGTTACACTCATGCGTAGAGTATAGCCCAAGATTTAAAGCAAAAAACCTGCCAGTGGTAAAAGATCCTAACGTACAGAGTAATTCTCGCCGTCAGTTCGTTTTTAAGCCCTATAACCATCAAATTGGCCCATGAATTCACCGCTGGAACTGACGCTTATCTTGCTGGTCGCCGCTGTTTTGGGCGTGGTGGCATTCCGTATGATGAATCTGCCGCCGATGCTGGGCTATCTCACGGTCGGTATTTTGATTGGCCCGCATGCGCTGGCGCTGGCAGCCAATAGTAATGCGACCCATATGCTGGCTGAGTTTGGCATCGTATTTTTGATGTTTTCGATTGGTCTCGAATTCTCGCTACCCAAGTTGAAATCGATGCGGCGAAATGTTTTTGGCTTGGGGATGGCGCAAGTTGTTCTAACGATTGTCGTGACGGTTTTGTGTTCCAGTCTGATTGCTAAGTTTCTACCGTCATTAATTGAGATTAGTTGGAGCGCTTCTTTTGCGCTAGGTGCAGCACTCTCCATGTCGTCCACCGCCATCGTGATGAAGCTGTTAACCGAAAAGCTAGAGCTGGAAAGTGAGCATGGTCGACGTATTACCAGCATCTTGCTGTTTCAGGATCTGGCCGTCGTACCTCTCATCATTGTATTGCCCTCTCTGGCTCATCCCGGTCCTGACCTGGTCGAAGATCTTGTGATGGCAGGAATAAAAGCCTGTTTCGTATTGTTCCTGCTGCTATTTCTTGGCCAAATTTTATTGCGGCGATGGTTTCAGATTGTTGTTCAGCGTCGCTCGCATGAACTGTTCATGCTCAATCTGTTGCTGGTGACATTGGGCGCGGCGTGGATCACCGAAATGGCGGGCTTGTCGCTTGCGTTAGGGGCATTTGTCGCGGGCATGTTGATTTCTGAAACTGAGTTTCGGATTCAGGTTGAAGAAGATATCAAGCCGTTTCGTGATGTGCTGCTCGGTCTTTTTTTCATCAGCGTCGGCATGTTGCTTGACCTGCGGCTAGTGGTTGATAATTTCTTGCTTGTGCTTCTTTTGTTGGTCATACCCTTATTTCTCAAGTTTGGTTTAATCGCGCTGCTCGCTAGGGTATTCGGTGCCAAGCCCGGCGTAGCATTACGCACGGGTTTGGGTCTTGCGCAGGGAGGAGAATTTGGTTTTGTTTTGCTAAATCAGGCGGGTGGACTAGGCTTAGTTGATCCTGCACTAGTGCAGTTGATTTTGGCCGCTATGGTGTTGTCTATGCTCGCTACGCCATTTATTTTTGCCAATTTTGATCGTATTGCGATGAAGTTCTCTTCCAGCGAATGGATGGAGCAATCGCTAAATCTCACTCGCATTGCTAGTCGAGCCATGAAAGAAGAAGGGCAGGTGATCATTGCTGGTTTTGGTCGTAGTGGTCAAAGTCTGGCGAAATTACTCGAAGAAGAAAACATTCCGTATCACGCACTGGACCTTGACCCTGAACGCGTCATTGAAGCGCAGAATGCGGGCGCTGAAGTGTCCTATGGCGACGCGACCCGCCGTGAGAGTTTGATTGCGGCAGGCATACATCGCGCCGCTGCATTAGTGATTACGTATGCCGATACCCAGGCTGCTTTGAAGACGTTGCATTTTGCGAATGAGCTTGCACCTAATCTTCCTGCCATTGTGCGCAGTGTGGGTGAGGATGATCTGGATGTGCTCAGAGCCGGCGGCGCTGATGAGGTGGTGCCCGAAGCGATTGAAGGTAGTTTGATGCTTGCATCGCATGCGCTACTGCTAAAAGGAGTGCCGCTGCGCCGTGTTATTCAGCGGGTTCAGGCTGCTCGAAGTGAACGCTATGCCTCCCTGCGTGGTTACTTTCATGGATTGGGTGATGTGGCCGACGATGACGAGCATCTGCAAGTGCGACTGCACTCCGTGCCTTTGCACGATAAAGCATCAGCGATTGGTTTATCGTTGTCGGCATTGAACATAGAAGCACTCGGAGCAGAAATTACTGCTGTTCGACGCGGTAAAAGCCGCATTCCATTTGCGCCGGATACTGTTCTTGAAGCAGGTGACGTGGTGGTTTTGCGAGGTGCGGCAACCGCATTGGAGCGCGCAGAGAAACGTTTGCTGCAAAAATAAATGCACTGGCTTGAATTACTTCAAGCCAGTGCAGAGTGAGGTTCGGCGCTTCTTGTTAAGCGCGCTTTTTCTCTTTTTTGGTTACGAGCAAAGGTGCAAGATATTTACCAGTCACGCTGGCTGGATTTTTTGCCACTTGCTCGGGTGTTCCTGAGGCGATGATTTGACCGCCGCCAGCGCCGCCTTCCGGACCCAGATCAATAATCCAATCCGCCGTTTTAATAACATCTAGATTGTGCTCAATGGTCACCAGGGTATTTCCCTGATCGCGCAAGCGATGTATGACTTTCAGCAACAGCGCAATATCATGAAAATGCAAACCAGTGGTGGGCTCATCGAGTATGTATAGCGTGCGCCCCGTATCGCGTTTTGATAATTCTAGCGATAGCTTGACGCGTTGCGCTTCGCCGCCCGAAAGCGTCGTAGCACTCTGACCTAAACGTATGTAGCCCAATCCAACATCTAGCAAGGTTTGTAGTTTGCGAGCAATCAGTGGGACCGGCTTAAAAAACACGTGAGCATCTTCGACAGTCATACCCAACACTTCGCAAATATTTTTACCCTTGTACTGCACTTCTAGCGTCTCGCGGTTGTACCGTTTGCCGTGACAAACATCACAGGGTACGTATACGTCGGGTAGAAAATGCATTTCAACTTTGATGACACCATCGCCTTGACAGGCTTCGCAACGACCACCTTTGACGTTGAACGAAAAGCGGCCAGCGGAGTAGCCACGTTCCTTGGCTTGTGGAACGGTAGAAAATAATTCACGGATAGGCGTGAAAAGACCTGTGTACGTCGCAGGATTTGAGCGCGGTGTGCGACCAATAGGCGCTTGATCAACTGAAATTACTTTATCAAAATGTTCTAGGCCCGTAACGCTTTCATGCAGCGCTGGTTCTGCTTGTGAGCCATATAAATGACGCGCCAGAACATGATGCAACGTATCGTTAATCAGTGTGGATTTGCCTGATCCGGATACACCTGTTATGCAAGTTAGCAAACCAACGGGTATTTCAAGATTCACTGACTTGAGATTGTTTCCTTCAGCGCCGTTGATGGCGAGCAGTTTTTTTCTATCAGCAATCGTGCGCTGCTGAGGTACTTCAATAGCTAGGTTGCCGTTCAGGTATTGTGCCGTGAGTGATTTTTTGTGTTTGAGTATGTCATTAATGCTGCCCTGAGCGACTATCTCTCCTCCATGAACGCCAGCGCCCATGCCCATGTCGACAATGTAATCAGCACTACGAATCGCATCCTCATCATGTTCAACGACCAGTACGGTGTTACCGATGTCGCGCAAGTGCTTTAGGGTGGTTATTAGCCTATCGTTGTCGCGTTGGTGCAGGCCGATCGAGGGTTCATCAAGAACGTACATTACGCCGGTCAAACCTGAACCAATTTGTGACGCAAGTCGAATGCGTTGCGCTTCGCCGCCGGATAAGGTGTCGGCACTGCGATGTAGAGATAAATAATCTAATCCGACATTGTTAAGAAATTTGAGGCGAGAGATAATTTCTTTGATGATCCTGTCAGCGATTTCTTTCTTTGCGCCGCGTAATTTCAACTTCTCAAAAAAATCTAATGTTTCTCGCAACGGCATTTCGGCCACTTGAAATATGGCACGTTGCTGCGAACCTTCGCCCACTTTGACAAAGCGCGCCTCAACTCGTAAGCGTGCGCCGTGACACTCCGGACATTGTTTTTCGTTGATGAATTTCGATAGCTCTTCTTTGACCGCCATCGAATCGGTTTCATGATAACGGCGTTGCAGATTGGGGACGACACCTTCGAAAGTGTGTTCTTTAATGACCGTGCGTCCACGTTCGTTCACATAAGCGAATGGAATTTTTTCTTTGCCTGAGCCAAATAGCACGGCCTGCTGCGCTTTTTCTGGCAGATTTTCGAAGGGCAAATCAAGATCAAATTCATAGTGCTTAGCCAATGACGACAGCATTTGAAAATAAAACTGATTGCGTCTATCCCAGCCTTTGACTGCGCCAGAAGCCAGAGAAAGATTGGGAAACGCGACAATGCGTTTTGGGTCAAAAAATTCTATATGTCCCAGGCCATCACATTCAGGGCATGCACCCATAGGGTTGTTGAATGAAAATAGTCGTGGCTCAAGTTCTTGTAATGAATAGCCGCAAACAGGACACGCAAACTTATTCGAAAAAATATGTTCGTGGCCTGTGTCCATCTCTAATGCGATGGCGCGTCCTTCTGCAATCCGTAACGCCGTCTCAAAACTCTCTGCGAGGCGTTGTTTGATATCGCTTCTAACTTTTACCCGATCAATAACAACATCAATCGTGTGCTTTTCTGTTTTTTTGAGTTTGGGTAGATCGTCGACTTCATAGATCTTTGCTGCCAGCGTGCCGCTTTGTATGCGAAATCGAACAAAGCCCTGCGCCTGCATGGCTTGAAATAAATCGCTGTGTTCACCTTTACGATTAGCGACTACGGGCGCCATGATCATTAGCTTCGTGTCTTCCGGCATAGCTATTGCCGTGTCCACCATTTGCGAAACCGATTGAGCAGCGAGTGGATTTTCTGGGTGATCTGGGCAATAGGGTGTGCCCACTCGCGCAAATAACAAACGTAGGTAATCGTGAATTTCGGTGACTGTGCCAACCGTAGAGCGCGGATTATGCGAAGTCGCTTTTTGTTCTATCGAAATCGCTGGAGACAACCCTTCAATCATGTCGACATCAGGCTTTTCCATCAACTGAAGAAATTGACGCGCATACGCTGACAACGATTCGACGTAACGGCGCTGACCTTCAGCATAAAGGGTATCGAACGCTAAGGATGATTTTCCCGAGCCGGATAAACCGGTGATAACGATGAGTTTGTTGCGCGGCAGATCAAGACTGATGTTTTTCAGGTTGTGAGTGCGTGCACCACGAATACGAATTTCTTCCATGCGGATGTCCAGATCGATTTACTCTCGCGTGAATGTCTTTTTGCCAAAATTTTTGACAAGTGAGTGCGAGTCAGCCTGCTACTATAACGGGTTTTCGTGGTTGGCTTCTGGTCTTATGCTGAGTGCGATCGATACTTAGGCGCAGCGCGTTTTTTCATTTGCTACGCTTGGTTGTGCGTATGTTTTCGAGTTTTGTGCAGCAGTTCCGATATTCTGCATTTCGACGATCGTGTTTTTACTGGCCATGTAGGTGAATGTGCTTTTAACTTGCAACTAGTAGTGAAGTCGCCACGTTGTTTTAGTCACGTGCCTTATAATGTGTTCCTCTACGAGGTTTAAATGATGTGTAATAAGCATCAGTTAGGCACTCACTGATTATCTGTTTCCCCCCTCTCGCTGAAATCAACGCAATCACAGGAGAAAGCTATGGCGTCGGTCAATAAAGTCATTATCGTTGGCAATTTAGGTCGAGATCCTGAGACCCGCTATATGCCTAGTGGCGATGCGATGACAAATATTGCTGTGGCAACCACGGATAAGTGGAAAGACAAAGCCTCTGGCGAGCAGAAAGAAGCGACCGAATGGCATCGTATTGCGTTCTTTGGCAAGTTGGCTGAAATCGCTGGTCAGTACTTGAAAAAAGGCTCGCAGGTCTATGTCGAAGGCAAACTGCGTACGCGTAAGTGGACCGACAAAGACGGCATCGAAAAATATTCGACAGAAATCATCGCAGACACCATGCAAATGCTGGGTAGTCGTCAAGGTATGGGTGGCGGCAGTGCTTCGATGGATGATGCAGGTTATGGATCGGCCCCGGCGAAGACTGCGTCATCCGGCGCGCGTGCTCCTGCCAAGCAGGCGCCGAGCATGAGCGATATGGATGACGATATTCCGTTCTAAACGTCTGCGCACCTGGATCTGCTGACCTTGCTGATAGTGCAAACTATTTGCAGTTGAAATTTTATGGCCCGCCTACCCAGACTGGTGGTGCCTAACCATCTTCATCACATCGTCGCCCGCGGCAATAACGATCAACAGATTGTCTTAGACGACGCTGACTGCCAACGTTTTCTTTCCTCTCTGCGTGACTCGGCGCAGAGAGCAGATGTCGCTATTCATGCATACGTGCTTTTGCCAAGTCGTGTTCAGTTGATGGCGACACCCGCTGATGCAGAAGGTCTGGGAAAGCTCATGCAGGCGATAGGCCGCCATTACGTTCCGTATTTCAATGCGCGTCACGGCCGCAGCGGTAATTTGTGGGAGGGGCGTTTCCGCGCGACCGTGATGGAGGCCGATACCTACTTTCTGGCATGCGCTCAACTGATTGAGCAACAGCCTGTCGTGGCTGGAATCGTTGCAGATCCCTTGTCCTATAGCTGGTCGAGTTACGCGCATCATTCTGGGGCGCGGCGGGAAGTCTGGTTGGCCGATCATCCTGCCTACTGGGCGTTAGGTAATACGCCCTTTGAGCGCGAGGCCGCCTACCAGCAGTTGGCTCAAGCCTCAGGCTCGTCGGAACTAATAGCCGAAATTGAAGCCGCAACCCGCAAGGCCTGGCCATTAGGATCTGAGGAATTTCGACGGCGGCTTGGTAAGTTAACCGATCGTCGGTTGGAGCCTGCGCGGCGCGGCCGCCCCCGTAAACTGTCGCCCGCTGAGGACGCCTAAATGCCGGTTGCGACGGTTGGAGAAGATCGCGGTTTTATATCAGGCTGAGGCTAGCTAAAGCCTATAGGCGATGATTACTCTGGTATGAATTCGGTCCAAAACTCTGACCAAATTTAATCTGACCCCATTTTATTTCCTCCGTGCTAGCGACGCATAAAATTAACTATCCGACCCTAATTTTTTTCATTGCTCTGTTTATTGCGTTGCACTATCCTTTCACGCTCTTTATTAATGCCGTGGAGTCCCGCGATGAAAGCCCAAGGTTTATACGATCCGACTAACGAACACGACGCCTGTGGTGTCGGATTCATCGCTCATATCAAAGGTCAGAAAAGTCACTCGATAGTCGAGCAAGGCTTGAAAATTCTGCATAACCTCGATCATCGCGGTGCCGTGGGTGCGGACCCATTAATGGGTGATGGTGCAGGCATATTGATTCAATTACCCGATCAGTTCTATCGCGAAGAAATGGCTAAGCAGGGTGTGACCTTGCCTCCTCCTGGTGAGTACGGTGTGGGTATGGTGTTTCTGCCCAAAGAAAATGCATCGCGCATAGCCTGCGAGCAAGAAATCGAAAGAGCGGTTCACGCTGAAGCGCAAGTGGTGCTGGGTTGGCGCGATGTGCCCGTCAATCGCGAGATGCCCATGTCGCCTACTGTGCGCGACAAAGAGCCCGTGATTCGCCAAATTTTTATTGGACGTGGTCAAGACATCATGGTGACCGATGCACTAGAGCGAAAACTCTATGTCATTCGTAAATCGTCCGGTCACGCTATTCAGGCACTGAACCTTTTGCATGGCCAAGAATTTTTTGTTCCTTCGATGTCTGCGCGCACCGTGGTTTACAAAGGTTTGCTGCTGGCAGACCAAGTCGGTGTGTACTACAAAGATTTGCAAGATCCGCGTTGTGTATCGGCGTTGGCTTTGGTACATCAACGCTTCTCTACGAATACCTTCCCTGAATGGCCGCTAGCACACCCGTATCGTTTGCTAGCGCATAACGGTGAAATCAACACCGTTAAAGGTAACTTCAATTGGATGCGTGCACGCGAAGGCGTGATGAAATCCGCTGTGTTAAACGAAGATTTACAAAAGTTATTTCCATTGATTTATGAAGGTCAATCGGACACAGCATGCTTTGATAATGCGCTCGAGTTATTGGTGATGGCAGGCTACCCGATAGCGCAAGCCATGATGATGATGATTCCAGAAGCGTGGGAAAACCACACGTTGATGGATGAAAATCGTCGAGCGTTTTACGAATACCATGCAGCAATGATGGAGCCATGGGATGGCCCTGCTGCGATGGCGTTTACTGATGGCCGTCATATCGGTGGAACATTAGATCGTAATGGTTTACGACCTGCTCGTTACGTTGTCACTGACGATGATTTGGTGGTGATGGCGTCTGAGTCAGGCGTGTTGCCGATACCAGAATCAAAGATCATCAAAAAATGGCGTTTGCAACCGGGCAAGATGTTTTTGATCGATCTGGATGCAGGTCGCATCATTGATGACAAAGAACTCAAAGACACGTTTGCCAACGCAAAGCCTTACAAGCAATGGATTGATTCTGTACGCATAAAATTGGACGGTCTAAAGGTTGAGCCAGAATCACGTGAAGAAACAGCGAAATTACTTGATCGTCAGCAGGCGTTTGGATATACGCAAGAAGATATTAAATTTTTGATGTCGCCAATGGCGGTGAATGCGGAAGAAGCTACCGGTTCGATGGGAAATGATTCTCCATTGGCCGTCATGTCAAACAAGAACAAGCCTCTATTTAATTATTTTAAGCAGTTGTTCGCGCAGGTAACCAACCCACCTATTGATCCGATACGTGAAGCCATGGTGATGTCCTTAGTGTCGTTCATCGGTCCCAAGCCAAATCTGCTCGATACCAACAACATTAATCCACCTATGCGACTAGAAGTGTCGCAGCCTATTCTTGATTACAAAGACATTACTCGTCTGCGTACCATCAGCAAATTCACGGGAGGTAAATTCCGTTCATACGAACTGGATATTTGCTATCCAGCTGCATGGGGTAAAGAAGGTGTTGAAGCACGACTTGCATCGTTGTGTGCTCAAGCGGTAGATGCGGTGAAGTCGGGTCACAACATTTTGATTATCTCTGACCGACATGTCGACAAAAACAATGTCGCCATTCCAGCCTTGTTAGCGACTTCTGCGATTCATCAGCACTTGGTGAGCAAGGGGTTGCGTACCTCAGCTGGATTGGTGGTTGAAACAGGTTCGGCCCGCGAAACCCATCATTTCGCGTTGCTTGCTGGTTATGGCGCTGAGGCGATACACCCCTATCTTGCGATGGATACGCTAACTGACATGGCAAAAGGATTGCCTGGCGATCTGGCTCCAGAAAAAGCGATCTACAACTTTCAAAAAGCAGTGGGTAAAGGTTTGCTCAAAGTCTTTTCTAAGATGGGCATATCAACGTACATGTCCTACTGTGGCGCGCAAATTTTCGAGGCGATTGGCTTAAATAAAAGTTTGGTTGATAAGTATTTCAAAGGCACAGCATCGAATGTCGAAGGTATAGGCGTTTTTGAGGTTGCTGAAGAAGCGTTGCGCTTGCATCAACAGGCATTCGGCAGTGATCCTATATTGCAAAATGCACTGGATGCAGGTGGCGAATATGCCTTCCGCGTGCGCGGCGAGGATCATATGTGGACGCCGGATGCGATTGCAAAATTACAGCACTCGACGCGCTCAAATAATTTCAACACGTACAAAGAGTACGCGCAGATCATTAATGATCAATCTAAGCGCCACATGACGTTACGCGGATTGTTTGAATTTAAGATCGATCCTTCAAAAGCAATTCCTATTGATGAAGTGGAATCTGCGAAAGAAATCGTCAAACGATTTGCAACAGGCGCCATGTCGCTCGGTTCAATTTCTACTGAGGCGCATGCCACGCTGGCCATTGCAATGAATCGCATCGGCGGCAAATCAAATACAGGCGAAGGTGGCGAAGACGAAAATCGTTATCGCAACGAGTTGCGCGGCATTCCTATTAAAAAGGGCGACACTCTGGCTTCCGTTATTGGGGAAGGGCAAGTTGAAGTCGATCTTCCATTATTAGATGGCGATTCGTTGCGCTCCAAAATCAAGCAAGTCGCCTCGGGTCGTTTTGGTGTGACAGCAGAGTACCTAACGTCGGCTGAACAAATTCAAATCAAAATGGCGCAAGGCGCTAAGCCAGGTGAAGGTGGTCAGCTACCAGGACATAAGGTGTCGGACTACATCGCCAAGCTGCGCTTCTCAGTGCCTGGTGTGGGTTTGATTTCGCCACCGCCACATCATGATATTTATTCGATTGAAGATTTGGCGCAGCTTATTCATGACTTGAAAAACGTGAATCCTGCTGCTGATATCTCCGTCAAGCTAGTTTCAGAAGTGGGTGTAGGTACAGTGGCTGCAGGTGTTGCAAAAGCTAAGGCAGATCACGTGGTGATTGCCGGTCATGATGGTGGCACCGGTGCGTCGCCATTGTCATCGATTAAGCATGCGGGAACGCCCTGGGAATTAGGTTTGGCTGAAACTCAACAAACACTGGTGCTGAACCAATTGCGTAGCCGTATTCGTGTGCAGACTGATGGTCAAATCAAGACGGGTCGCGATGTCGTGATTGGTGGCTTGCTAGGTGCAGATGAGTTTGGTTTTGCGACGGCGCCGTTAGTCGTTGAAGGTTGCATCATGATGCGTAAATGTCACCTTAATACGTGTCCGGTGGGTGTGGCTACGCAAGACCCAGTGCTGCGTGCAAAATTCCAAGGTAAGCCAGAGCATGTCGTGAACTACTTCTTCTTTGTAGCGGAAGAAGCGCGACAAATCATGGCTCAGCTGGGTATACGCAAGTTTGAAGAGTTGATCGGTCGCGCTGATCTTCTCGATAAATCGCGAGCAGTGAGTCACTGGAAGGCCAAGGGTCTGGACTTCAGCAAGATTTTCTACTTACCGAATATTTCTGCAGATCAGCCGCGTCATCACGTGTTGACGCAAGATCACGGCTTAGGCAAGGCGCTGGATCACAAGTTGATCGCCCAGGCTAAGCCAGCGATTGATCGAGGTGAAAAGGTTTCCTTCATTTCTCCGGTCAAGAATTTGAATCGTACCGTCGGGGCGATGCTTTCAGGTGTGGTCGCGAAAAAATATGGCCATGAAGGTTTGCCTGACGATACGATCCATATTCAATTGCAAGGTACCGCAGGTCAGTCATGCGGCGCGTTTCTTGCGCATGGCGTGACGCTAGATTTAGTCGGTGAGGGTAACGACTACGTCGGTAAAGGGTTATCCGGTGGACGGATTATCGTGCGACCGAATACAGAGTTCCGCGGTAGAGCAGTCGACAACATCATCATTGGTAACACCGTGTTGTATGGCGCGATTGCTGGCGAGGCCTTCTTTAATGGTGTGGCAGGTGAACGTTTTGCGGTGCGTAATTCAGGCGCTGTTACGGTGGTTGAGGGTACTGGTGATCATGGTTGTGAATATATGACAGGCGGCACCGTGGTTGTGTTAGGTGAAACGGGCCGTAACTTTGCCGCAGGTATGTCCGGTGGACTGGCCTATGTGTTTGATGAAGACGGTAGCTTTGCGCAGAAATGTAATCTTGCGATGGTAGCGCTTGATCCAGTGATATCGGCGGCTGAGCAAGAGTCAACCGTTAATCCTTCCAGTTGGCACAGCTTACGTCGGAATGGCGAAAGGCTGACGGATGAAGTCATTCTCAAGGGATTGATTGAGCGTCATTTCAAACACACAGGCAGCACGCGTGCGCGCAACTTACTGGATGATTGGAACAATGCTCGCGCTAAATTCATCAAAGTATTCCCAACCGAATACAAGCGTGCATTGGGCGAGATGTTTGCGGCGAAAGCTGGCAAAGACAAGGAAAAAGTGACGACCTGAGAATGACGTTAGAAAACGATCAAACTCAGTCACATTCGTAGAAAAGAAAAGAGAACAAACATGGGTAAAGTTACCGGCTTCATGGAATATGAGCGCCTTCAAGAGGCGAGCGAAGCACCACAGGCGCGCACCAAGCATTACAAAGAATTTATGATGCATCTAACGGATGCTGATGCCAAAGTTCAAGGTGCGCGTTGCATGGATTGCGGCATTCCGTTTTGTAACAACGGATGTCCTGTCAATAACATCATCCCTGACTGGAATGATTTGGTTTTTAACGGCCACTATCTTGAGGCGTTGGAAAATTTACACTCGACGAATAATTTTCCAGAGTTCACTGGTCGCATCTGCCCCGCTCCATGCGAGTCAGCGTGTACCTTGGGTATCAATGATGATCCAGTAGGCATTAAATCGATTGAGCATTTTATTATTGATAAAGGTTGGGAGAATGGTTGGGTCGTACCACAACCACCCAGCACTAAAACTGGGAAAAAAATAGCGATCATTGGTTCTGGCCCGGCGGGTATGGCCTCTGCCCAGCAGTTAGCGCGCGTTGGACATGACGTCACGGTGTTTGAGAAGAACGATCGTGTTGGCGGCTTACTGCGCTACGGCATCCCAGATTTCAAAATGGAGAAATCCCACATTGATCGCCGTGTAGAGCAAATGCAGGCGGAGGGTGTGAAGTTTCGGACGAGTGTATTCGTTGGTAAAGATTTTCCGAAAGAGATACTGAGCTTATCGAAAGAAACCATTTCACCTGAACAGCTGAATAAAGAGTTTGATGCTGTTATCGTAGCCGGTGGAGCTGAGTGGCCGCGTGACTTGCCAGTGCCTGGTCGCGAATTAAGTGGCGTGCATTATGCGATGGAATTTTTGCCGCAACAAAATCGCGTGAATGCAGGTGACAAGCTCAAGGATCAATTGATGGCCACAGGTAAACACGTTGTGGTGATTGGTGGTGGTGATACCGGTTCCGATTGTGTGGGTACATCGAATCGTCATGGCGCTGCTTCAGTGACTCAATTTGAACTGTTGCCGCAGCCGCCGGAAGTTGAAAACAAGCCACTGGTCTGGCCTTACTGGCCAACCAAGATGCGCACATCGTCTTCGCATGAAGAAGGTTGCGAACGCGATTGGGCAGTTGCCACTAAGCGCCTTGAGGGTAAGAACGGTAAGGTTGAGAAGCTCATCGCTGCGCGTGTTGAGTGGAAAGATGGAAAGATGGTTGAAGTTGCCGGTTCCGAATTCGAACTAAAAGCAGATCTGGTGTTGCTGGCTATGGGTTTTGTCTCGCCGGTGAATTCTGTGTTGGAAGCATTTGGCGTAGATAAAGACGCGCGCGGCAATGCCAAGGCAACGACCGATGGTGATGGCTGTTATCAAACCTCCGTGGCTAAAGTGTTTGCAGCTGGCGACATGCGTCGCGGTCAGTCGCTGGTAGTATGGGCTATACGCGAAGGTCGGCAATGTGCGCGTGCAGTCGATGAATTCTTGATGGGTTCTTCGGTATTGCCACGCTAAACGGGTGCAGTATTGATGTAATAAAGATGCCCGCATGGTTGGCGGGCGTTTTTATTTTTGAGCCAGACTTCTCATAGGGTTTACGCAGCTAGACTCCGAACGGAGGTTCCGGTGAATTACAATGCCCCTTTCAACCGATAACGAATATCCCTTCTTGTGCCCAATCTTGTAGAAATTCGTGACCTGCATTTCGGCTATAACGAGCGGCCTATTCTTTCTGGGTTGACTATGCAGTTTCCCAAAGGCGGAGTGGTCGCTGTTATGGGAGGCTCAGGATCAGGTAAGACGACGGTGCTGAGATTAATCGGTGGGCAGATACGCGCGCAATCAGGAGGATTGACCGTTGATGGTCAAGAGGTGAATGGTTTGAGCGTCGCTGATTTATATGCAATGCGCCGACGTATGGGCATGTTGTTTCAGCATGGTGCGCTCTTCACTGATCTGACGGTTTTCGACAACGTCGCGTTTCCTCTCAGAGAAAACACCCGTTTGCCCGAGAGCATGATTCACGATTTAGTCTTGATGAAGTTACAGGCGGTTGGACTATCCAATGCTGCAGCATTAAAGCCTGCTGAAATTTCCGGAGGAATGGCGCGCCGCGTTGCCTTAGCTCGCGCGATTGCGCTAGACCCTCAATTAATTATGTATGACGAGCCCTTTGCGGGTCTGGATCCAATTTCTATGGGCGTTACTGCGAATTTGATTCGCAAATTAAATGATGCGCTGGGCTCCACATCGATTGTGGTGTCACATGATGTGCATGAATCGTTCAGCATTGCAGATTATGTGTATTTTCTTTCGCAGGGAAAAATTGTGGCGCATGGTACGCCAACACAGATGCGCGAATCCGACGATCCCTATGTAAAGCAGTTCGTGAACGCCGAGCCGGATGGTCCCGTACCTTTCCACTATCCCGGAAAAACTATTGCTGAGCAGCTGGGTATGAAAGCGCGCTGATGAATTTAATGCTTGATCTGCTAGCCCAGCTGGGTGCAACGGTTCGAACGAGGCTAGAGGGACTGGGGGCTGCTTCGCGCACCTTTGTTGCCTTGGTAGTGGCCTCTCCGAGTGTATTTCGCAGGCCGCGATTGGTGACAGATCAAGTTCATTTCATTGGTAATTATTCCCTGGTCATTATTTCAGTATCGGGTTTATTTGTTGGCTTCGTGTTGGGTTTGCAGGGCTACTACACACTGAATAAATATGGTTCAGAGCAAGCCTTGGGTTTGTTGGTCGCTTTGTCGCTGATACGCGAGCTTGGACCGGTAGTTACGGCATTGCTGTTTGCGGGACGTGCAGGGACATCGTTAACTGCAGAAATCGGATTGATGAAGGCGGGCGAGCAATTGGCTGCGATGGAAATGATGGCGGTTGATCCGATGAAACGAGTACTGGCCCCACGGTTTTGGGCTGGAGTGATTTCTATGCCCGTGCTAGCCGCTATATTTAGCGCGGTCGGTGTGTTGGGCGGTTATATTGTTGGTGTTCAGCTAATCGGCGTTGATGAAGGGGCATTCTGGTCGCAGATGCAAGCCGGTGTTGATGTCTGGGCCGATGTATTGAACGGAGTAATTAAAAGTTTTGTGTTTGGTGTGGCGGTTACCTTCATTGCGCTCTACGAGGGTTTTTGCGCAGCGCCGACGCCTGAAGGAGTAGCCCGAGCCACTACACGCACCGTCGTGATTGGTTCATTGATGGTGTTGTGGCTGGACTTTCTGCTCACCGCACTCATGTTTAGCTGAGGACGACATGCAACGTAAATCTCTGGATGTGTGGGTTGGTCTATTCGTGTTGTTAGGTGCCATAGCCATCATGTTCCTGGCCCTCAAGGCAGGCAATATGAGCTCAATGAGCTTTGGCCCCAGCTATGCCCTGGTCGCGCGCTTTGACAATATTGGCGGCTTAAAGCCACGTGCGCCGATCAAGAGTGCGGGTGTGGTGGTCGGTCGGGTAGAGCGGATTACATTCGACGACAAAACATTTCAGGCGCACGTCACGATGCGTATACAGTCGGAGTTTCAGTTCCCGCGCGATAGCTCGGCTAAAATTCTGACGTCGGGTTTGCTGGGTGAGCAGTACATAGGTTTAGAGCCTGGCGGCGATGTAAAGAATTTCGCTGAAGGCGAACGTATTAAAAGCACGCAATCGGCTATCGTTCTTGAGAATTTGATAAGCCAGTTTTTATTTAGTAAGGCAGCCGAAGGAACCGGCGGGGAGAAAAAATGACAGGCCTACAACGATTGATACGATGGAGCGCCATCGTGATGGCAGCGTTTCTGCTGACCGCTTGCGCGACCGCCGTGCCGAGCGCTGGTAGCGATCCACGCGATCCTTTTGAAAACTACAATCGGTCGATGTTCACTTTCAACAAGTCGGTTGATGACAACGTGCTCAAACCGGTCGCCACAGGATATGTGAAAGTTGTTCCCAATGTGGTTCGGGACGCGATCGGAAATTTCTTTGGCAACATAGGCGATGTGTGGACTGCTGCGAATAATTATTTGCAGGGTAAGCCAAAAGATGGCACCACCGATTTGGTTCGAGTGATTTTTAATTCAACCATTGGTATCGCCGGCTTGATCGATGTGGCAACCCCTATGGGCTTACCTAAGCATGAAGAAGATTTCGGACAAACGCTCGGGGTATGGGGTGCCAAGTCAGGCCCCTATTTCGTTTTGCCCATACTCGGCCCAAGCACTGTGCGGGATGCCTTAGCTAAGCCTGTTGATTTATATGCTGACCCGCTGACGGCGTCGAGCGATGTCCCTGTACGTGCCAAAAATACGGGGCGGGCCCTTCGGCTTGTGGATGATCGTGCTTCATTGCTGGACACCACGAACCTTATGGAAGGCGCAGCTCTAGATCCCTACCAGTTTTATCGGGACGCTTATCTTCAGCGCAGAGAGAGCCGTGTACGTGACGGCAAAGATTAATCTGTTGCAATCAGCGCGGTTTTTAATTTTGCTTTTGATGAGGCTGCCCGGCCTTCTGTATCATCTGGTCTTTAGGCCGCATAAATTAGCGGCCTAGTCCACTCACAGACGCGGGCTTTTTTATGTTTAATTCACGACTCTTTTGCATTGGCTTTTTTTCGGCTTTTCTATTTTTAGCCGG
This sequence comes from Burkholderiaceae bacterium, assembly GCA_044341985.1. Classification (GTDB taxonomy): domain Bacteria; phylum Pseudomonadota; class Gammaproteobacteria; order Burkholderiales; family Burkholderiaceae_D; genus Pernthalerella. The sequence continues at coordinate 42 of JBIIQR010000001.1, read as the reverse complement.
TGAGGTCAGTGCGCAGCAAGAAGCTCCTGACGTTCTGATTAA
>JBIIQR010000045.1:0-7797 GCA_044341985.1 Burkholderiaceae bacterium | reverse complement strand
GGTTGCATTGATGGTAGGTAGTTGATCTGCGCGTTGAATACCATACAGTGCGCGGGCCTCTTCTATCTGCAATACAGCAGTTTTGAGATCATGATTATTTTTTAAGGCGGTGCTGATCGCTTCACGCAGATCTGGATTCTGGAAGAAGTCATTCCAGCCCGTATCAGCAATGGGTTTAGCCGAATTGCTATCGCTGGTTGGGTAGCTATTTGGAACCGGTGCCGATGGTTTTATAAATGTGGGCATGATCTGGCAACCAGAGAGTGAAAATACTCCGGCCACCACGATCAGTGGAAAAGTGAGTTTTTTTATCATTGTTGTGCCTCGTTTTGATGCAAGTTAGCTGCGTATAGTTTGCGTTGGCGTTCGCTACCTTTGAATATGCGTCGAATCACCACAAAAAATACGGGTACAAAAAAGACGGCAAGTACCGTGGCCGTAATCATGCCACCCATAACACCCGTGCCAATCGCACGTTGGCTGGCTGAGCCAGCACCACTGGCCAGCACTAAGGGCAATACACCGAGTATGAATGCCAGCGACGTCATGATGATGGGTCTAAAGCGAAGCTTTACGGCAGTGAGTGTTGCCTCAATCAAGTCCATACCGCCAGCTTGCAGATCTTTGGCGAATTCGATGATCAAGATCGCATTTTTTGCAGATAAACCGATAATGGCGATCAACCCTACTTTGAAGTACACATCATTGGGCATATCACGGAAAATCGTAAACGACACCGCACCTAATACGCCAAGTGGAACCACGAGGAGCACGGCCACCGGTATCGATGTACTTTCATACAGAGCGGCCAACACTAAAAAGACGGCAAGCAGTGATAGAACAAACAGCGCAGTGGCGGTGGAACCCGCAGCCTTTTCTTCGAATGATTGACCAGCCCATTCAAAGCCTATACCCGAAGGCAGTTGTGCCACCATGCGCTCTACTTCAGCTAATGCATCACCAGACGATGCACCGGGAGCAGCATCGCCTTGAATTTTCATCGCGGGATAGCCATTAAAGCGAACCAGCTGTACAGCACCATTGATCCATTGACTACGCATAAATGCCGAAAGCGGAACCATCGCTCCTTGAGCATTCTTTACGTGCAGTTTGTCGAGGTCTTCTGGGCGCAGACGTTTTTCAGGGGTGGCTTGTAAAATCACGCGCTGCTGTCTTCCTACGTTAGGAAAGTCATTCACGTAAATCGATCCAAACGTACCCGACAAGGTTGTGTTGATATCAGCGAGAGAAACTCCCAGTGCATTCGCTTTATCGCGATCGATCTCCAGCTTCAGCTGGGGGGAGTCTTCCATACCTTCAGGCCGGGCTCCTTTGATCACAGTACTTTTTGAAAGCATGCCAAGCAACTGGTTACGTGCAGCGAGCAAGGCATCATGACCCAGTCCTGCACGATCTTGCAGTCGAAGTGAGAAGCCCGTCGCATTACCTAATTCGCGAATCGCAGGTGGGTTAACTGTGAACACAATCGCATCGCGTATGGTGCCCATCAGTGACAGGGCTTTGGTGGCGATACTTTGCGAGCTCAGTTCAGGGGTGGTGCGTTCTTTCCAATCATTGAGTGGAACGAACAACAAACCACCATTCTGACCATTGCCTGAGAAGCTGTATCCGAGTACCGATACCACCGCTTGTACGCCAGGTTGTTTGCTGAAATATTGTTCCGCTTGTTCCATGACGTTTAGCGTGCGACCCGTGCTCGCGCCCGGCGGTAGCTGCACATTCGCTAGCAAATAGCCTTGATCTTCTGCCGGCAAAAATGAGGTTGGCATACGTACTGCCATCCACACTACTGCAGCGATAATTACGCCATATACAACCATGTAACGCAGCGTCGTTTTGAGCATTTTTGCTACGCCGCTTTGGTAGCTATTTGTAGTGCGCCGAAAGAGTCGGTTGAATGCTCCAAAAAACCCTTTACGTTCGTGTTGCGCAGGGTCTATTGGTTTGAGAACCGTAGCGCATAAAGCGGGGGTGAGTGTCAGCGCCATGATGGCTGAGAACACCATGGATGACACCATCGACATAGAAAACTGACGGTAAATCGCGCCGACTGAACCGGTGAAGAAAGCCATCGGTACAAATACCGCGATCAGCACCGCTGTAATACCGACAATGGCACCTGTGATCTGAGACATTGCTTTGATGGTGGCATCGCGCGGCGACAAGCCTTCCTCGCTCATGATGCGTTCTACATTTTCAACCACCACAATCGCATCATCGACCAAGATACCAATCGCTAGCACCATACCAAACATAGTCAGCACATTGATTGAATAGCCGAAATAGGACATGGTGGCAAACGTCCCCATCAGCGAGACCGGAACCACAATCGCTGGAATCAATGTGTAACGCAGACTTTGCAGGAACAGCAGCATGACTAAAAATACGAGCAACACGGCTTCAAGCAGAGTCTTGATAACTTCTTCAATGGAAATCTGAACAAATAATGAGGTGTCGTAGGGAATAACGTAATCCACACCTGGCGGAAAATATTTTTTCAGCTCGACCATTTTGGCGCGCACCAGCTTGGCAGTTTCAAGCGCATTGGCGGTAGGGGTGAGTTGTACGCCGACCGCCGCAATATCTTTACCGTTTAAGCGCGCCGAGAATCCATACGATTGACCTGCCACTTCAACGCGGCCGATATCGCGAATACGAACCGTGGCACCACCGGGTGTGGCACGCAGCACGATGTTGCCGAATTCTTCAATCGTCGATAGCTGGCCGGTGACGACAATCGAGGTGGCTATTCGCTGAGAACTCGGTGCAGGAAGATCCCCCAAAATACCGGCTGAAAATTGGGCGTTCTGTGCGCGAATGGCATTCACCACATCGGCAGGAGTGAGCTTGTATCCGAGAAGTTTATCGGGGTCAGCCCAAACACGCATCGCACGCTCTGTACCGAATAACTGGGCCACACCCACGCCAGGGATGCGCTTGATTTCATTGATTACGTTTCGCGCCAGATAGTCGCCAAGCGCAACGGAGGATTGCTTGCCTTCGGTTGAGATCAACGTGACGAACAGCAGCAAGTTACTACGTGCGCGTGTAACGGTTACACCTTGCTGAACTACAGCTTGCGGCAGTCGCGCTTCAATCCGCTTGAGACGGTTTTGAACATCAACAGCTGCTAATTCAGGGTTGGTGCCATTGCGGAACGTTACATTCACCGATGACTGACCATCGGCTTGGCTCTGTGATTCTATGTAGAGCATGTTTTCCGCGCCATTCATCTCTTGCTCAATCAGGCTGGTGACACTTTCATCCACCGTTTGCGCTGAGGCACCGGGATACACAGAGTTGACGATGATGGTGGGCGGCGCAATCTGCGGGTACTGCGATACCGGTAGATTAGGAATCGCTAATAGGCCTGCAAGTAGGATGAATAACGCGATGACCCAGGCAAAGACCGGGCGATCGATAAAGAACTTTGCCATGGTGGAGCGTCCTTATTTCTTATCGGGTGCTGCAGCGGCAGGCGAACCTGAACCATTTGGAGCGGCAGCTCCAGTAGCTCCCGCGGGCTGCCAAGGGTTTGCTTTGACAGTTGCGCCAGGTTTGGCTTTTTGCAATCCTTCGACAATGATTTGATCACCTGCACTCAGACCGGAAGTAATGATCCAGCGCGTGCCATAGGCACCACCGGTTTTTACAGGCTTAGGAGTGACTTTGCCTTCAGCATCGACGCTCATCACGACTGATCCATCAGCGGTGCGCATCACAGCTTGTTGAGGCACGGTGATGGTGCCGGCACGCACACCTTGCTCCAGCTGCACGCGTACATACATGCCGGGTAGTAGTGAGCGTTCCGGGTTAGGAAATTGTGCACGCAAAATAACTGAACTCGATGAAGGATCTACCGTCGTTTCTGAAAACAAAAACTGACCGGTGTGCGCATACGGTTTTCCATCTTCAGTCAGCAAGGTTAGTTTGACTTTAGTGCCGCGCTGGCCTGATTGAGCAATTTTTTCACGTAGCTGTGAAAGTTCAACACTCGATTGAGTCAGCGTCACATAAATCGGATCGAGCTGTTGAATCACTGCAAGCGCAGTTGTGTCGTTCGCAGTAACCAGTGCACCTTCCGTCACTAGCGTGCGTCCTATGCGCCCAGCTATCGGTGCTGTGATCGTCGAGTAGGAAAGATTCAAGCGCGCATTGTCTAATACTGCTTTGGCTGCAGCGACGTCAGCGGCTGCCAGTTTTTGTGCGCTCTGTGCATCATCAAATTCTTGCTTGCTGATGGCGTTGCTCTCGACCAGACCACGATAGCGATTTAAGCGTGTCGTAGCTTGCCCTAGATTCGCATCAGCGCGAGCTAGTGCCGCTTCGGCGCTGCTGTAGGCGGCTTGAAAAGGTGCTGAATCAATCTGATATAGCACCGCGCCTGCACGGACTTCGCTACCTTCGCCAAACAAGCGTTTTTGCACAATACCGCCTACACGGGCGCGAACTTCTGCATTGCGAACCGCTTCAATTCGACCCGGTAATTCAGTGGTGTTAGCGACGTCTTCTGTTGCTACCGTCATTACGCCGACATTGGCGGGCGGGGGAGCGCCCCCACCCGCAGGTGCAGCTGTTTTTTTGTCGCCGCAAGCACTGAGCAGCAAAATGAGAAGGGCGGAAGGAACAAATGCGCGCGACGTTAGATTCATGTTGTCAAGCCAATCAAAAAATGCCACCTGCTGAACGCGGATGATCATTAAAGAATTACAAAATGAAAACTCTGAGACGTAGTCAGGACTCCATTTCACAAAGTCCATCTTCAGAGCGAGTGACGGTCATGCAAATCAGATCTGCATGACCGTTCTTTTTATCAATGCTCAGTATAGCGATTTCTGCGACGGCTAAGCCGCGTTTTCAGGGCTCACCAGACAAAATAACCTAGTATGAAATACACGCTTTTGAATTGTTTAAGTGCTTGTTTTGCTAAGGTCAATCAACGCATGTCGAGCAAGGCATTCAATTCGGCCAAATCCACTTCGCCGAGGGTGCCGGCGGCCGCTTTCAGCCGTAAGCCGTTAACCAGCGTGTCGTAACGCGCTTTGGCTAGGTCCCGGCGGGTTGAGTACAACTGCTGCTGTGCATTCAGTACGTCGATGTTAATACGTACGCCGACGTCATAGCCTAGTTTGTTTGATTCCAGCGCCGAATTGCTCGACACTTCAGCGGCTTCTAGTGCGCGTATTTGCGACAGTCCACTTTGTACACCGAGATAAGCGGCGCGAGCATTTTGCATGGCAGTTCGTTTTGCAGTATCTAAATCAGACCTCGCCTGATTTTCAAGTGCTATCGCTTCGCGGATTTTGCTCGTAGTTGAAAAGCCGGTAAATAATGGAATCGTCAACTGCAGTCCCACTGCTGTAGTGTTAGTGGTCGAGGGGCTGGTTAGTGTGAGATCTTTGCGCTGGCTCTGTGCTGCGACTGCATCCAAGGTTGGTAAGTGGCCAGCACGGTTGCGATGGATTTCTAGCTTAGCGATATCTGCGAGCAAGGACTGAGCCACAACGCTGAAATTACTAGCCTCAGCACTTTGCACCCATTTATCCATGTTCGATGGCTCGGGACTACTCAGTTTTACTCCAGATCGCAGACTCTTGAGCTCAGGTGGCAGTTTGCCTGTAACGACGGCAAAGGCATTTCGTTTCACTTCTAAATCATTTTGTGCAGCGATTTCTTGGGCTATTGCCAAATCAAATCGTGCCTGGGCTTCATGCGTATCTGTAATAGTGGCAGTTCCCACTTCGAAATTTCGTTTGGCCGATTCAAGCTGTTCAGTGATGGCCGCCTTTTGTGCGTGAATAAACGAAATCGTATCTTGAGCAGTAAGAACATCAAAGTAGGCTTGCGAAACGCGTAAGGCAAGATCATTCTTGGCTCGCTCGAATTGAATCTCACCTGCAGTTACCAGCAATTTACTTTGTTCATAGACATCAAAATTATTTTGGTTATAAATAGGCTGGCGAAGCTGTAGCTGATAAATTTGTTGCGTGTAGTCTCTGTAAATGGGATCTTGGTTAGCAATGGTTATATCTGCATTGATACGATTAATGCTTGCCGTTGCTGACACAGTGGGTAGCAACCCGGCAAAGCCTTGAGTGGATTTTTCAAGAGCTGCATCACGCGCACCTCGCGCGCTGGCGAGCTGGCTGTCGTAGGCCTGTGCTGCAGTGAAAGCGTCGAGCAGGGTCATGGCTTTTGCATCCATAGCCAAACACAGACAAGCTAATAGTGAAGCTAATTGAGTTCGTTGCATTTTTGTTCCGTAATATAGGTATTAGCTTCAATAAGTAGGCATGCTGGTATCAACTTGCATTGCCCAACCGTGTACGCCGCCTGTCAGGTTAGTCACATCACTAAAACCTGCGCGCTCTAAAAATGCAGCTACTTGCATACTACGAGCGCCATGATGACAAATACAAACGATGGCTAGTTCCGGATCGAGTTCCTCTTGTCTGGCCGGTATGCTAGACATAGGCATCAATACTGAGCCAGGAATATGACAGGTATCGAATTCCCATGGCTCACGCACATCAAGCAATAGCGGTGCTTTGCGTTCAGAATCTGCCAACCAGTGAACCAGTTCGGGAGCTGATAGGTGATTCATAGCGACTAGCCGCAATCAAAAGTGAAACGCGGAAGGCGTTTCAGCATTATGCAAACGCGTAATGCAGGTTTCAAATAACGTCTGCTTATCCCAAGCATCTTCTTGCGTGCGTGTGAACAGACAAGCCGACATTGCTGGTGCTTCACCGATTACGGCTATCAAGCGTCCACCGACACGCATTTGATCCAGAAATGCTTGTGGCAATACGGGTAGCGCGCCAGAAATAACAATCACATCCCAGGGCGCAGCGCGATGACCTTCACCCGCCCATCCGTGTGCACCATCACCGAGTTCAACGTTGACGTTAGCGATACCGTAGTTCGCTAAATTTTTTTCTGCCAGTTGTTTTAGTTCAGGAAGAATTTCAATCGTAGTGACGTGTCGCGCATGATGTGCAAGCAAGGCTGCCATGTAACCCGATCCTGCGCCGATTTCGAGCACGGATTCATCATCGCGGATAGCCGCTTCTTGTAATAAGCGTGCTTCCATTTTTGGTGACAACATATTTTCGCCGCCGGGCAGTGGGATTTCAGTGTCAAAAAAAACCAGTGATTGATAGGCCGCGGGGACGAAGGCTTCACGACGCACCGCCACCAGTGTTTGTAAGACCTGTTGATTGAGTACATCCCAGGTACGAATTTGCTGCTCTATCATGTTCACGCGGGCTTGTTCAAAGTTCATGGCTGTCAGGCTAGATTTCATCAATGGGGTTAGCGGAGAGAGTGCGACATTTTATCAAACGGAGTGATTATTTTTTGCTATTAAATCAAGCTTATAAAAACTGAGCAATTAGATATCTTCCCGGGCAGGCGCGAAGCGCGCGCGTGCCCATATAGCGAAATCATCCAACCAGGTGTAAATCACCGGTACCACCACCAAAGTCAGAATGGATGAAGTGATAATTCCACCAATCACCGCCTGACCCATCGGTGCGCGTTGTTCTGAACCTTCCGCTAGGCCCAGTGCTAGCGGCACCATGCCAAACACCATCGCTAATGTGGTCATCAAAATCGGACGTAGTCGCACATGAGCTGCTTCAAGCAGGGCGGCGTTACGTTCCATACCTTCTTTGCGCGCTTGATTGGCAAAATCAACAAGCAAAATCGCGTTCTTGGTAACCAAGCCCATCAGCATGACAAAGCCAATGATAGAAAATAAATTTAAAGTCGAAC
>JBIIQR010000044.1:0-7799 GCA_044341985.1 Burkholderiaceae bacterium | reverse complement strand
CAAAACAGCGCCGCTCGCGGTGAGACCAACCTCATCCAAAGAATTGAAGGCATCAAGCGTGCCGGCAGTTAAAAAGTGTCCGTCATTTCCAAACACTTATTCGAACCCCTTCAAAGGGATCGTTATAAACAACACACCTTCGTTTGCAGATTGAGTTTTTCTACAAAGTGATTCTTTGGAGGAAAAACCACTCACCTCTTTGCAGTAGTACTCCCCATAGCGCATTAAATATTGCAGACGAAGGCAACTTTTTATGCTGGTTTGCTACAGATCAAACTCTTAACAATCCCGTCGATTTGGAGCTACTTCTATGAGCAAGCCTTCTCCTCTTTTAAGAAGTAGCAGCAGCGAAAGTCTCGTTGGGTCTAGCTCACTAGAGACCCCCGCCAAAGACGAGCAATCCAAATCTACTGCTCCACCGGTTATGAAAACCAGGATGGCTACAAGCATAAAACAGGAGCTAAATACCGCAATAACATCGACGACCGACAATCAGGGTAATCAAGTTATCCGCAGAGATAATACAAATGAAATCGCCACCCCCCAGCAACCAACTGAAATAAAAGTCCAGTGGATCAAATTTACTGAAAAAATTAATCCAGACGGCGTCTTAACACTAGAAGGACTTAATAGTGAGGACATACAAGATTTAGCCGAATGGTTAAACACACAGCCTAGTACCAAACTAACTGGCCTTAAACTACAGTGCGATCAAAATGCCTTTAGCGCATTGGACTACAAAGCGTCGAAAGCATTGGCTAAAGTCATTCAAACCACCACTTCAGTTACCATGCTTGATCTTGGGTGTAACCGTATCGGCGATGAGAATATGAAAGTAATTACAGAAGCACTAAAAATAAACAAGTCGATCACAATGCTTAATTTTGGTTCAACTTTCTTAGGCAATGAGAGTGCCAAAGCCTTGGCCGAAATGTTGATGACCAACTCGACAATTACCACGCTTGATCTTACGGCGAATGGTATCGGAGATGAAGGCAGAAAAGCATTGGCCAAAACACTTGAGACCAACACTGCGATAACTAATCTTGATCTTCTTTTTAACCAAGTAGAAGACTATAAAACAATGGAGTTATTTGAAATAATTAGGCAGCAGTGCGCACTCAACGCTCAAAGAGCTAAGATTGAAAACAACATCGCTGGCGCATTGGATCGACTAACCGCTAACCCAAATCCGAATGATGGAAATGTGACTTCTGTACGTGATGTAAACGACTTGATTTCGCAAAAACTCTTTGCGCTAGATAAAGCAGACAAACTAAATACGGATGAAGTAAAAAAAGATCCTAACAGCGTGTTTAACAAGTACACCTAATCTCAATTCGCTTAATCGCCATGATTAGCTTGCTGGCTAGGGAGTAAAAGCTACTTAGCCAGCAAACCAATGCTGTTCTTACATCTGAGGATTAAGCTTTTCTATTTTGGAATGCAGCTTGTTTAACGCAGCCAGATAAGCTTTAGCTGACGCCACCACAATATCCAAATCAGCCCCGACTCCATTCACAATACGACCACTTTTTGATAGACGCATGGTGACTTCACCTTGTGATTGCGTACCGGTGGTAATGGCATTCACCGAAAACAATAAAAGTTCTGCACCGCTCTTGGTCTGGGTTTCAATCGCATTCACAATCGCATCGACTGGGCCGTTACCATTACCCTCGCAGGTGACTTCTTTGCCTTCAATTGAAAAAGTCACGCGGGCAGTTGGCTTTTCACCGGTCTCGGATTGCTGAGAGAGTGATACAAAATTGTAGTGTTCACGATCATGTGAATGCTGCTCATCTGATACGAGCGCCATAATGTCTTCATCAAAGATCTCTGATTTGCGATCAGCCAACTCTTTGAATCTCGCAAAGGCGGCGTTGACTTCAGATTCGGATTCTAGCTTGATACCTAATTCTTCTAGGCGCTGCTTGAATGCATTGCGGCCGGAGAGCTTACCTAAAACAATTTTGTTCGCACTCCAGCCTACGTCTTCGGCGCGCATGATTTCATAGGTATCACGCGCCTTGAGTATGCCGTCTTGATGAATGCCCGATGCATGGGCAAAGGCATTTGCACCTACGACAGCTTTGTTGGGTTGAACCGCAAAACCGGTAATTTGTGAAACAAGCTTGGATGTCGGCACGATCTGGGTCGCATCAATACCTAACTCCAGTTTGAAATGATCTTTACGGGTGCGCACTGCCATGACGATTTCTTCTAGCGCGGTATTACCTGCACGCTCGCCTAAGCCATTGATCGTACATTCGATCTGCCGTGCACCACCTATCATCACACCCGCCAATGAATTGGCCACTGCCATACCTAAATCATTGTGGCAGTGGACTGACCAAACGGCTTTGTCGGAATTAGGAATGCGTTCACGCAGTGTTCTGAGCATGGTGCCGTACAACTCGGGCACTCCATAGCCGACGGTATCGGCAAAATTAATGGTGGTGGCACCTTCGGCAATAACGCCTTCGAGTACGCGACAAAGGAAATCGATATCTGAACGACTACCATCTTCAGGGCTGAACTCAACATCATCCGTAAATTGACGCGCGAAACGAACGGCCTGCCGTGCTTGCTCGTAGACCTGATCAGGCGACATACGGAGTTTTTTCTCCATATGCAGCGGAGAGGTGGCAATAAATGTATGAATGCGTTTGCGCTGCGCTGGCGCGAGAGCTTCGGCAGCACGAGAGATATCCTTATCGTTGGCACGCGACAAAGAACACACGATGGAATCTTTGATGATGCCGGAAATCGCTTTAATCGATTCGAAATCACCGGGTGATGAGGCCGCAAAGCCGGCTTCAATGACATCGACTTTCAGTCGCTCTAGCTGGCGCGCAATCCGTATCTTTTCATCCTTGGTCATCGACGCGCCAGGTGACTGCTCGCCATCGCGCAAGGTGGTGTCAAAAATAATCAGTTTGTTTGAATCGGCCATCTCGGGCTCCTAGAGTAAACGCGTGTTATGCCTATATTTTCACCTGCCCTGACCTTTTTGTCTGAGCGGAGGAAAACACAAATTGTGGGGAATGGGAAGTCTGCGCGTTAGCGCAGTAGATACAGCAGCAGCAACCCGAATGGGCTGGCTGAAGAAAATCGTGAGCAGTTGAAGAATGAACTCGTCATGCACAAGAGAATAAGGGGAATTGCCTAAAAGCGCAACCAAGCTGTTTCTATCGAGTTGATAGGCTAGGTCTTTGGTTATTTCTCATCACTGACTGGCTCATCACTGGTCTCAACAATGCTGACGGGTTTGCCATTGAACCAGTGCCAGAAGAAGACGCCATAGCCCGACAAGCCGTAAATGACGAACAAACCAAACAATACCTTGGGTGGATCGCTAGATACCGCCACAAAAATCAGCACGATCAAAAAGATCGCTATGAAGGGGACTGATTTTTTAAAGTTAACGTCTTTGAAACTGTAGAACGGTACGTTGGTAACCATGGTCAGGCCTGAGTAGACAGTAATAATCCATGACAGCCAGCGGAAATCTGCGCCAGCAATTCGCAGATCATCCATCAACCAAATAAAACCCGCGACCAGTGCCGCTGCTGCCGGACTAGGCAAGCCTTGGAAAAACCGCTTATCAACAACAGCAATATTGGTGTTAAAGCGCGCTAAGCGAAGAGCTGCACCGGCACAGTAAACAAACGCTGCCAACCAACCCAGTTTGCCCATGCCACGCAAGGACCATTCATACACAATCAATGCGGGCGCCGCACCAAAGGAAACCATGTCAGACAAGCTGTCGTACTGCGCGCCAAATTCACTTTGGGTATTGGTGAGTCGTGCCACCCGACCATCGGTGGCATCCAACACCATGGCCGCAAAGATGGCTACAGCGGCGTTGGAGAATTGGCCATTCATGGCCATCACAATCGCATAAAAACCGCAAAACAATGCGGCTGTTGTAAACGCATTAGGAAGCAGGTAGATACCTTTACTACGCAGAGGTGACGAGCGCGAAACACCATCGCCCGTCGGAGGCACCCGCCTCACCGGAAATCTGTGAAAACGAAAAGGCCTACCCTGCACGGCCTTCTGTTTATTTTTGCGATTATTAAATAAAGTCATGCCGTGAATGGTAACCGACGGTAAAGACGCTTAGCGTCAAAATTCTGCAAGAATGGTTTCTGTTGCTGAAACTTTTTCGCCCACAGTGACTAGCGGACGCGCTGTTAGCGGCAGATAGACATCCACGCGCGAGCCAAAACGAATAAATCCATAGCGCTGGCCACGAGCCATAATATCTTGCTCATTGACATAACAAAGTATGCGGCGAGCGATTAAACCAGCTACCTGAACAAAGGTCACTGTTTGCCCATTAGTGGCCGTCATTACCACGGCATTGCGCTCATTCTCCGTGGATGCCTTATCCAAATCCGCATTCACGAATTTACCTGGGAAGTACTCCACCTTCTCAATCTTGCCGTCGACAGGCGATCGATTGGAATGGACATTAAATACGTTCATGAAAACGCTGATCTTAAGCGCCTCGCGATTGGCGTAAGGGTCATGCGCTTTTTCTACCACCACGATGCGTCCATCTGCTGGCGAAAGCACCGCATTGGGCTTTTGCGGAATCATCCGCGGTGGATCGCGGAAGAACTGCAGGACGAATATAGCAATGATCCAGAATGGCCAAGACCAGCCACCAAAAAAGGCAGTAGCCAAGGCTGCGGCTGCCAGTGCCAGCGCTAAGAAAGGCCAGCCCTCGCGGGCGATGATGGGGTGAGGATAAGGATTCAAAACAGCTCCAAAAATTTCAAAACGTTGGGATTGTACCTTCGCAACATGTGATGAGGGATGTTTCCAACACTTTCCATAGTCAATCGGGGATTCATTAATGAGGGATAGGCGCCTGAACTTGCGTATCGGCAATGTCACAAACGGTCATCGTTCATTTCATTTTTGATATTTCGAGAGACCCGATGAAACCCACAAACACAAGAAATTACCAAACGGCACAAGAGGCGCTTGAAGTCATTCTTAAGGCAAATAACTTAGGCCAGTCGGTCAAAATTGATCATAACGGTGATTTGTTTAGAGCCGCCTCACCCTCGAACAAGCTAGAAAATTTCTTTCTTTTTTTTCGAAAAAAATCGAACTCTACTGATGCAAAACAATCGCCTGAGGTGCTTCGGACAGTCATCAATAAAATGAAAATTGAAATCGGCATAGCTTCAACACATTTAAAAAATGAAGAATCATTACGAATTCCCAGCCCAGGAAAGATCATCAATAGATACATGAAAGACGCAGAAACTCTTCAAACGAAAGTGCAGATAAGTGAACTACATACTCAATGGATTTTAATAAATCAAGACATAAATGGTGCGAAAGACCGCATGCAATCGTCAATGGATAGATTGGGAACTAGCCATTATCCGAAGATTTCAAAGACGATAGAAAAACCAACTAATACTGTCCAAGTTACAAAAAAAACAGACGTAGTACACTCGGACCGCACCTCTTCACCGCCACGTAATATAACGGCAAAGATTAATGAGGCTTTACCCACTAGCATAGAGTTTTCCGGGGACTATTCAGAGCCCGTCGTCTTTGCATTGACCTTATCAGAAAATCGGCAAAAAGAGATCTTTGCGTCACTGACAGATGAACCCACTTTTATCCCACCGGAGCCGAAGCCAGATCAAGCACAAAAAATCTTAACCGATAAAAGGCTCGCGCAAAATAGCCAAAAAGATTTCGATCATATAGAACCTTATGATGAAGAGCTGGAATACGATCCTTTTTTTGACGACAACGATTTATCTGATGACAATGAAATTTCAAGTAAAAAAATCACTGAAATTAGTAAACAACTTTGGAAAGATTTTGGACGCGCTATTTTTATATTGATCGATCAAGATGACTTTCAGAGCGTTCATGGTCAAGGCGCTGATCCTCATGCAATCCTGCAAGACTTAAAAAGTATGGTGGGTGATCGTGGCGCCATCTCAGAAAAAATACTGAAAACATTGAGTCACTTACCAAATCAGACAACGATAGGAGCATTTTTAGCACCCATAAAATTACAAAACTTAACTCGCAGTGGCAACTTACTCAACCATAAATTTGATGAGACCACTGAGTCATCCATTAAGAAAAAAGAGACCATTTATAGGATAAAGCAATATGCCAATGGTGATTTCGAATGTGGTTTTTTAAAGCGGGAAAAAATTGAGCATATCGAACACTCAGATGGCTCAATGTTACCTGTCAATAGTCAGCTCAAGCGGCAAGGGGATGTTGGTCCTGAGAATTTTGGCTATGAGATATCTGGAAAAATAAAAATTTCAGAGGCCGATTTAATCAATGGCTCCCTTGCCAAGGTCAAAATTATTGAGCCCGTACGTTTGAGATATCACTTGCAATTCGATGAACCAACAACCTGATATCTCACTTAGTTGCCATAATTAGGAACACGGGAGCCCGTAAAAAAAGCCACATCTGCATGTGGCTTTTAGGGCAAGCGCGGTGTGCGCATTTTCGCGCACGCCGTATGATGCCGAAGAATTTATTAACTGATTAGTTCTTCGATTGATCGACGAGCTTGTTCTTGGCTATCCAAGGCATCATCGCACGTAACTTAGCACCGACGATCTCGATTGAGTGCTCAGCATTCAAACGACGACGTGACATCAGCGTAGGTGCATTCGCTTTGTTCTCAAGGATGAAGCTCTTCGCATACTCACCTGTCTGAATATCTTTCAAGCACTGACGCATCGCGACTTTTGATTCTTCCGTAATGATGCGCGGGCCAGTGACATACTCGCCGTACTCAGCATTGTTAGAGATCGAGTAATTCATGTTAGCGATACCGCCTTCATAAATCAGATCAACGATGAGTTTGAGTTCGTGCAAACATTCAAAGTAAGCCATCTCCGGTGCGTAGCCTGCTTCTACCAATGTTTCATAACCTGCTTTGATCAGTTCAACCGTACCGCCGCACAGAACGACTTGTTCTCCGAACAAGTCGGTTTCGGTTTCTTCGCGGAAGTTAGTCTCGATGATGCCGGCACGACCACCGCCGTTTGCCATTGCATACGACAAAGCGATATCGCGAGCATGACCTGATTTGTCTTGATAGATCGCGACCAGATGAGGAACACCACCACCTTGCGTGTAGGTCGAGCGAACGGTATGACCTGGGGCTTTAGGAGCAATCATGATCACATCAAGATCAGCGCGTGGCACAACTTGACCGTAGTGCACGTTAAAGCCGTGGGCAAATGCCAGCGCTGCGCCTTGTTTAGCGTGTGGTGCGACGTTTTCGTTGTAGACCTGAGCGATGTTTTCATCGGGCAGCAAAATCATAATGACGTCTGCACCTTTAACAGCGTCATTGACTTCAGCGACTTTGAGGCCAGCTTTTTCTACCTTGGCCCATGATGAGCCGCCTTTGCGCAAACCAACGGTGACTTTACATCCCGATTCCGACAAGTTCTGCGCATGCGCATGACCTTGTGAACCGTAGCCGATAATGGCGATGTTTTTACCTTTAATGAGGGAAAGGTCGCAATCTTTGTCGTAAAAAACTTTCATGATATTCCTGAAATTAAAAAGGTTGATAGTGATTGTTTTAGTTATGTGACTATGCGCATCAGACTTTCAAGATACGCTCACCGCGTCCTATTCCTGAACCGCCCGTACGAACGGTCTCAAGAATGGCAGTGCGATCGATAGCATCAATGAAGGCATCGAGTTTTGATTTGTTACCTGTCAATTCGATGGTGTAGGTCTTTTCAGTCACATCGATGATACGACCACGGAAA
>JBIIQR010000043.1:0-7823 GCA_044341985.1 Burkholderiaceae bacterium | reverse complement strand
TCTCTTGTTAATCAAACCTAATTTTTACCATCATGCCGTACTTTATACATCCCGTTACCTAGCACTAATAAATTAACACCAGTCAATGACAGATCACAAGCCTTCCTACAATAATTCTCCGCTTCTAGGCCTCTCCAACGAACATGCGGCCCAACGTTTGCTCCAAGAAGGCCTTAACGACTTGGGTCTAAGCCAGCGTCGCACACTATTGATCGTGATACGTGACGTGTTATTTGAGCCCATGTTTTTACTGCTACTGGCGGCCGGCGCAATCTATTTGCTTACGGGCGATCCTCATGAAGCCATGGTGTTACTAAGTTTTGTACTGATTATTATGGGTATGACGGTATTTCAGGAACGACGCACAGATAATGCATTGGCTGCGTTACGCGATCTCTCGAGCCCACGTGCGCTGGTCATTCGGAATGGGATCGAACAACGTATCGCTGGTCATGAAGTTGTTCGAGAAGATCTGCTGATTCTGGCCGAAGGCGATCGCGTACCTGCGGACGGAACGCTTTTGCAAGCACATGAATTGTCTCTGGATGAGTCGATGCTCACGGGCGAATCTGAGCCGGTATCAAAAACTATTGATCAATCAGTGTTTGCCGGTACGCTGGTGGTGAGTGGCCAAGGAATCGCTAGCGTAACGCTCACCGGCAAGCACACGCAAATGGGAAAGATAGGCCAGTCGCTCGACGATATTGAGCCGCAAGCTTCGCCGCTACGTGAGCAAATGAGCTTACTCACGAAACGATTAGCTGTCATCGGCGTTATTCTTTCTTTGTCACTGATGGTAGTTTTCTGGTGGCTGCGCGGTGGTTGGCTTGAGGCGATGTTAGCAGGCATAGGATTGGCTATGGCGCTACTCCCGCAAGAGTTTGCCGTCATCATGATTATTTTTTTCGCCTTTGCTGCACGTAGATTAGGAAAGCAATACGTACTCACCCGACGACTCCATGCGATTGAAACGCTGGGTGAAACCACGGTGCTGTGCGTTGATAAAACGGGCACGTTGACACAAAACCGCATGCAAGTTGAAGCACTATGTATTTTAAATAAACAGATATTTACGAATGATTTAACCCGTCAATCGTTAGCATCTGCGTTTCATGAATTACTGGAGTACGCTGTACTTGCCAGCGAAATCGCACCGCACGATCCCATGGAAAAAGCCTTCCATCGTCTCACTAACGAACAATTACACAACGAGAATCGACGCGATCTGACATGGATGCTCGCTCGCGAGTACGAACTATCGCCACAGCTTTTAGCGATGACGCATTTATGGCGGCTAGAAAATACGACACACGACTTAGTAGCTGCCAAAGGCGCTCCTGAAGCAATCGCCGCGTTATGTCATCTCTCTTCTGATCAAGAAAAAATAGTACTACAACAAGCTGAAGCACTCGCCACGCGCGGCCTTCGTGTATTAGCAGTAGCAAAGGCTTTACATCCCACCGATCAGCCTTGGCCGAATACACAACATGACTTTGATTTCGAATGGCTAGGTCTGATAGCGCTAGCCGATCCACTACGCCCAGAGGTGGTTGCGGCTGTTGAGCAATGTCATCGCGCTGGAATTCGGGTGATTATGATTACGGGTGATCATCCACGCACAGCCATCGCCATTGCACGCCAAGCAGGACTCGAACCGACGGGCGTTTTAACTGGCGACGAAATCGCAGCTATGGATCAAGCAACGCTCAATTCGCGCATTCAACTCATGAATGTATACGCGCGAGTCAAACCCCATCAAAAACTCGCTTTGGTTGAAAGTTTAAAAGCGCAAGGAGAGGTCGTCGCCATGACTGGCGATGGTGTCAACGACGCCCCCGCACTTAAGGCGGCTCACATAGGTATCGCAATGGGAGAACGTGGTACGGATGTGGCTCGTGAGGCGGCATCACTTGTTTTGCTGAAAGATGATTTTAATTCTATCGTTCATGCTATTCGAGAAGGTCGGCGTACGTTTACCAACATGCGACAAGCGATGATATACACGTTGGCAGTACACGTACCTATTGCTGGTTTGGCGCTATTGCCAGTATTAGTGGGAGCGCCGCTTTTCCTCGCACCACTGCATATTGCTTTTCTTGAATTAGTGATTGATCCAGCCTGCTCGGTGGTGTTTGAAGCTGAGGAAGCAAGAGCGGACATCATGGATCGTCCTCCGCGCAGCATCTCTGAAACACTGCTTAGCGCGCCACAAATCATGCGTAGTCTTGTGTATGGAGCGTTCACAACTGCTGGAGTCTTTGCTTACTATACGTGGATGCTCAATTTTGCAGCACCGAGTTCAGCCAGCGCGTGTGCTTTTGTAATGCTGGTTACAGCCAATGCTGTGTTGATTCTTGCCACGCGATCGGCTTATTTCAACTGGAAAGATCTGTGGTCACATTTCACCCCAATTTCACTCTGGGTTTTGGCTGTAACTTTCATGGCACTGCTCGCGATTACTACCTACATCCCATTCGCGGAGGCGTTTAGGTTTTCTCCAGTATCAACACAGGAATGGATAAGAAGTTTACTTTATGGTCTATTGATGCTACCGATTTTTCTTGGGCTGAAATGGCTAACACAAAAAATAGTTTCAGATAACCCAGTCATATCAATGCGGACGAACAGCAACTAGTCGGCCCGCACGATCAAACGGTGGCAAGATGTTTTTCGATACAAGTTGCATGATGTCTGCAGCGGGCAATGCGCGCGAAATAATAAATCCTTGCACTTCATCACATCCAATAGTTTGCAATAGCCGGAGCTGCTCTAATGTCTCCACTCCTTCAGCAACCACACACATTTTCAATGCCGCTGCCATTGAGACAATGGCTCTGTACATTAACTCACCCTCTGAACCACGTGACAAGGCTTGTGTAAATGCTTGATCCACTTTTAGCGTATCGACATCCATTCTATGTAGCTGAGCTAATGATGAGTATCCGGTACCAAAATCATCGATCATTAAGCGCACACCTAATTTTTGAATCGACTCGAGCTCTTGCAAAACTATTGCTGTATTGTCGACCATCGTCGACTCGGTAATTTCAATCTCTAATAGTCGAGACTCTATGTTGAACGATTGGAGAACTTCGGCGATACAGGCTGCAGTTCTACCAAACTGCAGCTGGCGCGGTGACACATTGACGGACACGGGAACAACTCGTACACCCTGCGCTCTCCAAATTGAAATCTGCTCACCTACCTTACGCAGTACACTCTCGCCCAATTGAACAATCCGTCCGGTTTCTTCTGCCAGACTAATAAACTCAGAAGGCATTACTAAACCACGCTCAGGATGCTGCCAACGCACCAAGGCCTCAAGGCTACATAATCGTCCCGTTTTTGTATCGACCCTTGGTTGATAGTGAACGATAAATTCATCATTCTCGATAGCCTTGCTCAAGGCAAGCTCTTTGTTCATACGAAGAATCAAGGCATCCGATAACTTGGGCTCATAAAAAAAATATCGCCCCTTCCCAGCTGACTTCGCTGCATACATAGCGACATCGGCATGTTTGATAAGCGTATCCGCATCTTCACCATGCTCGGGATACACGCTAATACCTACCGAGGCCGATACACGATGGCCTGCGCTATTCGTAGGCGCCAATTGCTGACTCAGAGCTTCCAAAATACTATCTGCTACGCGCGCAATGTCGCTCGCGTCTTCCATCTGCTCGAGCACCACGGTAAATTCATCACCACCTAATCTAACAACATGATCACTTGAGCGAACCGCTCCTTTGATCAAACTCGCTGCCTGCACCAACAATTCATCTCCCGCCTCGTGCCCTAGGGTATCGTTCACTGCCTTGAAGTTGTCTAGATCAATAAAAAATAAAGCGAGACGCCCTCGCCCGCGTGCCGCTCGTCGAATAGCTGCTGGTAAAAAATTCATCAACCAACGTCGATTAGGTAGCTTGGTTAAGGAATCGTTATTAGCCAAATCAGCCAGCGCTTGCTCATGAGATTTGACTTCGGATATATCTCGCAAAGTTAGTGCAATCCCTGCGCCAGAATGTACCGCGCGTCGGTACAACCACGTTGCCTTCAACCAGCCTCCTGCGGGCACACGAAACTCATCTTCATACACACCATGCGCTAAGGCTCGCTGGCAAATCGCTAAGAAATCGGAATGTAATTGCGGAGCCCTGCTTTTACTCGCCCGGAAGCCGACTAAATGCCCTCGCAACATACCTAGTAATGCTGCAGCACGTTCATTACAGTCTTCAATTTGAAAATCAACTAAAACTCCTTGGCTATCGTGTACAGGTAATAGCATGTAGAAGCCTTCGTTAGCTGCATCGGTTGCCATGCGATAGGTCTTTCGAACATTTTCTTCAGCGCGTCGGCGTACTGCCAACTTAGAGGAAAATATTAAGCTCACTAAAGTCAGCAAAATTAACAACGAGCTCGCGATAATCAACGTCATACGATAGCTTCGAGCAAGCGCTCGAAAGGTGACAAGTGAACTTTCTTCGGTGAGTCCCGCCAGAGCGACGAGTGGGTAATCATCAAGCGTACGCCAAGCAATGTAACGCGCACGCGAATCGTCGAAATGCTCACCAGATTCTTGAATTGATCCGCGTAACTGATAAAAACCAGGATTAAGTGTATAGACCAAGCCACGCTCACGACTATCATCCCCCATACGCGTAGCAAGTACCGTCCCATCCACCAGACGAGCGCTCATAAAATCGTTTTTCCCTGGCAAAGCTTCATTTTGAAAAGAAGTGAGAAATTCTGGGGCGACAGCTATTACAACGACGCCCGCAAAACTTCCATCAGCGCGATTAATGCGACGTGAAAATTGGATCACGCTACGCCCCGTCTGCTGACTGCGTTCTGACGTACTAATGAGCATGCCTAGACAGCAATCATCTCTATGCGAGGTGAACAATGATTCCCCTGAGACAGTCACTAAATCGACCAATCTAAATGACGCTTTTACAAGGCGGCCTTTATGATCCGAAATAAATAATGAAAATCCATAGCGACTTGGAAAAATACCCCGTTCTTGATCTTGCTCGAGATTGACTGTTTTAGCGGAGTCTTGCCAAGCATTAGCGACACTGAGCGTCATGTGATTCATTTGATCCACAACGTGCTGCAATTGCGCTGCATACGAGTTGGCAAGGGATGCTGATTGCCGCATGGCTAGACCGCGTGCCTCTTGCTCGGCAAAATGAATTTTTCGTTCGGTGACCCACCATAAACCTCCAATAACCAAGATTACTAGGGATACCCAAACAAAAAACCGCAGCCCATGGCTGGATAATGCGAGTCGCAACCATCGGATTAAACCAGACTTAACTATCAATACAGGCTCCAGGAAACCAAGGCATAAGAAATGTCTACAATCCTCGATCAGCTTTTCAGACAGGACTCTCAGAATTTTTCAGACGCCCAAATTAAACGACAACTAGTGCGAACGACTGTCGCGCGAAAGGTTCCTTTGTTAGTCCAATGAATACTTTATTGAGATGAATCAGATATGAATAAGATAATCGTCGATAGGCCTTTGCTAGCCATTGACGTACTTGCCAGAAAATCAAAGGGCGTGTGTTTTGTACTGACTCGCTTACTAATGGAGGAACTCTGCCTGTATAGGGTTGGCGGCCAGACTGTCAGCCTCAGCTAGGCACAGTGACCGTTTTTTTCAAACCGCTTTAAAATCCCCTCCAGCGGTCGATATATCCTGGGAAGTAGTCTTTATCCCTTAGGGATGGAACGCCCAACCACCTTTTATTAGCTGTCCCATGAAAAAAATACGCCTACTGCTCGTTCTCAGCTTGGCCCTACTCGCTGGCGCTTGCGAAACCACGTATTACCCCAACGGTGATAAGTATGTGGGCGACCTCAAGAGCCTGAACCGTCAAGGTAAAGGGACCTATTACTATTCCAATGGTGATGTCTTTGAGGGTGAATTCGTTAACAACCAAATGCACGGACCGGGCACGCTAACTTTTGCCAATGGCAAAAAGTTGATTACGGAATTTCGTAACAACAAGCCAGCCAGCACCGGTCTTTTGGTCTATCCGAATGGCGATCAATTCGAGGGCGACATTAGCAAAGGTATGGCCAACGGTCGTGGGATCTACACCTTTGCAGACTCCAGCCGCTATGTGGGGCCGGTAAAAAACGACCAAGTTACCGGTCGAGGTACCATCACCTATGCTAATGGTGATCGTTACATTGGCGACCTATGGAACGGCAAACCCCATGGCCTAGGACGTAAAAAATTTGCCGAAGACCGTGTTCCTTTGGAAGGACGCTGGGACTCGGGTGGTTTTGTCAGGCCAGAGCGGATTCGTTAAAGATTATCTAAAAAGCATCCGTTGATGCCTGACCAACAGAGGTCAAAAAACTCGCTTCAAGCCTTGCATTACACCTCATCAATACTGTACATTCATACAGTTATTAATCCCCGCGCAGGCCGATCGAGGTGAGTCATGCTTCCCAAACCAATCTGTAGTCGAAATGAATACGAAATGGCCCTTCGCGAGATGGAAGTCTATTTTGAACGTGAGCCCGAGCCTGGTAGCACTCAGGCAGTGCGATTCGATGAATTATTACGTAGAGTCGAAGATTTCGAGGCTGCGCACTACGTCATTGAATGCCCTGGCTGCGGCGAGATACGACTAGAGCTGCACGAAAACAATGCAAGCATCGGCGACACTATCAACAGCGTTACCGAACAAGTGCTGGCTGAGTTTTGTCAGGGTTGCGCATCCCATTTGAATGATCACTCCTGGCAAGTCAGCGATGGCAGTGTCTCCACGTGGGTCGCACGATCTACTGGAATTGGAACAAAAAACACTTCGCACATTCGTAACAAGCGCTAGGTATCGTGTAAAGAATTTGGCGTATCTGCCGATTCAGTGACTATACAAAACTTGAAACCTACTCGTAGGTTCGCGCCATCATGAACGTCATCGCCTCTGAAGATATTGATCTGCTACTCGCCTTTAACAAAGGGCAGAGTGACGCTACTCATCGCATGGGCGAAAAGCAACGACACAAGATGATCAGCATGGGATACATTCGCCACACACGGTCCGGATACGTGATTACCCATCTTGGTGAAAAAATGGCTAAGTCTTTGCAGCTGGCCGTAGGCTAGATCAATTCAGCTTAGCGATTTTTACGTGGCCGTCGCCACCGGTAATTCTGCTCTGCGACCCCACTCGTCCCACGAACCGTCATACACCTTCCAATCGTCCTTGCCCAATAAGTGCAAACCTAAGGCGAGAATGCATGCGGTTAAACCTGATCCGCAGGTGAGCGTCGCTGGCTTAGTAAAATTAAAACCTGCCTTAGTTAATCGATCACGCATCTCATTGAGAGGTAACAGCTCACGCGTGTTGGTGTTCAAAAGATCAGCCCAATACACATTCAGACTGTTAGGAATATGTCCGGGTCGCGCACCTGGATAACGATCGACTTCGGTTCCAGCAAATCGCCCCGCCGTGCGTGCATCGAGTAACTGCTCATCACCACTATCTGAAATGGTCAACACATGCTGCCACAACGCGAGTAAATCACGCTCGTGATCCACACGAAATTGCATTGGAGTGAAATCGACTGCGCCCGCTTCGACCGCTAACCCGTGCGTCTTCCAAGATTTAAGGCCGCCATCAAGAATCGATACTTGGTCGTATCCATATTGGCGAAACAACCACCAGACACGTGCAGCACTATACAAACCCGGTGTATCGTAAGCAATCACATGCGTCCGGTTATCTATACCCAACTTACCCACTTCACGAATAAAAATGTCCTTAGGTGGAAATTTGCGTGGCAAAGGATTGTTTGGATTT
>JBIIQR010000042.1:0-7844 GCA_044341985.1 Burkholderiaceae bacterium | reverse complement strand
AAAAAACCGCAGCGTGAGCTGCGGTTTTTTTAGGTAGATCTACATATCACACTCGGCGTTTGTACTCACCGGTACGTGTATCAATTTCAATCTTATCGCCCTGCGCCACAAACAAAGGCACGGATATTTCAAAACCCGTAGCGATTTTTGCTGGCTTCAGTACCTTACCTGAGGTATCGCCTTTAACGGCTGGCTCAGTGTAGGTGACTTCGCGCACTACCGTGGTTGGCAACTCAACTGAAATGGCCTTCTCATTGTAAAAAACCACTTCGCACACCATGCCATCTTCGAGGTAATGAATCGCATCACCCATGTTTTCCGATTCAACTTCATACTGGTTGTAATCGGCGTCCATTAGCACATACAACGGGTCGGCAAAATAGGAATAGGTTGCTTCTTTTCGATCTAAGTTAACGACGTCAAATTTTTCATCTGACTTGTAAACAGATTCCAAACCCGCCTCGGTCAACAGGTTTTTCATTTTCATCTTGACCACAGACGCATTGCGGCCTGATTTGGAGAATTCTGTTCTGATCACGACCATAGGTTGACCGGAGACCATAACGACATTACCAACACGGATTTCTTGGGCGGTTTTCATAGTGATTATCTGAAGTAACTGGGGTGACAGCCCTACGAGACTAAACAAAAGTCTTGTATAGGATCAGTCATTGAAAAACCGCAAGATTTTACCTGATTTTGCCCGCGAACCGAATAAGTTGAGCCGATAGCTCATCCACGGATGCCACGTTTGTCGACCATTGGTGCTGATGCGGCAGTAGCGCTGGCAGTGCCTTGCTAAAGGCTCCCCAATTTAAAACAGCCCCTACTTCACCATTCCAGGCCTGCCAAAAGGCTTTGACAGCAAGCGCATTCTCCTCGCTTAGACCATGGATATGAAGATCGAGGAAAGCAGCCAGCTTAATCAGATGCGACTCCTCTGCTTGCTGGTAGAGCTGCCAGACAACGGGCTGTTGCGCCCAGTGCGCGCGTACCAGACTATCTTCTCCTCGCACAAAATTAAGATCACAACTCCACAGCAAGCGGTCGTAGTCATCGGGAGGTAAGAAAGGAATAATTTTTATCGTTAGCTGACCCGTGGTCACTTGTCTACCAACCGATAAATCATTTCCCATGAAGTGAGTTAAGGCTTTCGTAGCCACACCTTCGGGCACTAAACAAATCGTGGGCGGCCCCAAACGCATTGCGTTGAATAACGCTTCAACCGGTGCGTGCTCATAACAAAATAATGAAACTAACAAACGATCAAAGCTAACATCGATATCTAAATTTTTCAAAAAATGGGCACGAGACTTTGCATCAAATTCAGAACGTACTTGCAACAAACCCTCTTCTCTAATTAAGCCTCCTGATTCGGGTACAAAACCAGGAAAAAAGAAATACTGCGTCAGGGGTAAACGTGGATGCGGTGACGGCAAACCATGACTTTGCACCGCCCACGATTCTGCCGACAAATACTCTAGATTGATCCACGCAGGAGTTGGGTTTACTTTTGCCATTCGATCAAGCATCGCATCCGAAAGTCGACAAGCAAATGCCTCAATCACTAAATCTGCTGGCTGATAAGTCAATTCCGTTTGATCATTCCAAGCGATGACCTGAAACCCATCTAAAGCTTGTTCGGCTAAATGAACATCCACCGAAGGTTGCAATCGCTGAAGGCACGATAAATTATTTATCCAAAGTCGAACCGACAATCCACGCGCAGTCAGCGCGCGCGCTAGCCGCCAGCTAACGCCCGCATCACCGAAGTTGTCTATAACCTCACAAAAAACATCAGCTGAATATAATGAATTCATTCGCTTAACCAAAAACTGTTGATCAAGATCGTCGTCTCTGGTGCACTCGCATGGCAGTGTTGAGGCTGAGGGACTGTGCGCCGTCGAAGATACAGAAGGTGATGTGCTGACGTATACATTCACCCAAGGTCGCATGGCACATGAGGGCAAATTCATGCGCAAAGGTGGCACGGGTAAATTTGCCAATGCTAATGAAACCGGTTGGTACAAGCCCATATGCCTGAATGGTGAAGTGACTACCGGTAATTGGGGCGGCAAAGGCACGTGTATGCAAAGTCTATTCGATAAAAAATTTCAGTCATCACGGCAATGACTGAAACTTCCTTACCTTTTAGGCTTCTGCCACCGCCTGCCGCAACGCCTGTTCAAACACTTCCGCCGGCTGCCCGCCTTGCACAAGGTATCTCTCGTTGATAATCACTGCCGGTACCGACTGTATGCCTCGTGATAAGTACAGCTGCTGACTTTGTCTAACCTCGTTGCGAAATTCTTCGCTATTTAAAATACCTGCCGCACGTTTGCGATCCAAACCGGCACGCTCTACTGTATCAAGCAGTACCTCATGATTCGAAGGATTTTCACCCTGCGTAAAATACGCCTCGAGCATGGCGCGTTTTAATTTGTGCTGTGCTTCGCTACCGTAGTCAACATCTGCCCAATGCAGCAAACGATGCGCATCAAACGTATTGTAAATTCGCTTGCGACCGGCTTGATTAAAATGAAAGCCCACCTCCGCTCCGCGTTGCGCGATGCGTTCTTGATTGACTGCCACTTGCTCAGGTGATATCCGGTATTTGTGCGTCAGGTGCTCAACAATATCTTCGCCTTCAGATCCCATGTGAGGATTCAACTCAAAGGGCTGAAAATGGATTTCTACGCTAGCCTGATCTTTCACGCTATCGATGGCTTGTTCAAGCGAAGCTAATCCCACAGCACACCAGGGACAGGCAATATCGGACACAAAATCAATGCGTATGGAGTTCATTTATTAACAGTCAAGCAAGGGAGAATGGAGTCGATGCTAGCACGAGTCCCTGTGCGTGAGCTTAGCTAGCCGGTATGATGCAGATAATTCGAGTTTCGATAACCTGCTCAAAAGTCATCCCACCATGAAATCGTCACTAATTTGCGCCGTTCTAATGACAGTCGTATCCTGCTATGCTCTCGCAGCAGACCCAACCGTACCCATGGCTGACATTGAACCCAAGCCTGCCATAGCCCCAAAAGCGATAATATTTGACACAAATCCAGCTGAACAAGCCACTGTTCAATCTGGGGCTACGCTAGATGACTTCGCGTTTGCGGCTAAAGGCCAAAACAATCTGCCCGAAGGGAGCCAGCAGAACGGCAGCCAAACCATGGAGCCTCAACGACACTTACCCCATCTGGAAGGGTTCTGACGACCGCCTTGCCCCAAAGGTCAGTTACTCGAGCTAAGTTTGACTGATAATCTATATAAAAAAATAACATTTAAAGTTTTCAAAAATGAAACCATCTTCTAGCCGAAAAGGGATGACTATTGCCAGCTCGGTACTGGGGTCAGGCACACGCTTAAAAGGAACGCTTCAGGTAGAAGAAAGCATACGCATCGATGGTCAATTAGAAGGCAACATAGAACAATCGGATGGCAAAGATCATTGGGTAATCATTGGTCCAACCAGCGAGATTCATGGCGACATACACGCGCAAAATGTACGTGTCGCTGGCAAGATCATCGGTAACATTATTGCCAGCGGTAACGTGGAATTAGCAAATGGTGCTGAAGTACGAGGCAATATCAAACACAACGCCATTACCGTTGAACCAGGCGCGAGTGTGCACGGACAGTTGATCGCTAATGATCATATCGAAGCCTCTGCAACGACACCCACTCCTCCCGCCATTACCGATTCAAGCAGCTAACTACTGCGCGCGTCAGGCACCAGACTCACGAGCTTATCTGCATGCCACTTCACATACAAACCACCATCTTCATGATTTGCATGGCCTATTTGGTCTTGCACGGAGCGATATGGTTTGCACTTTCTGAACAACGTAATACGCAAGTGCGCCTTTGGTGTGTCTCAGGGTTGATTAGCGGTCTGGCGGTGGTGTTGCTATCTTTGCGTGAACAAGTCGGTGAATTTATGTTCATCTATGTCGCGCAACTGCTAATGTTGATCGGAAATGCCGGACGCATAATTGCATTGCGCATGTATTTACCAGAGCGATTAGGTCCTGCCCTAATTGTGCATACAGTAGCGGCCGTCTGTTATTTTTTGTGGATCACTAGCGCCTACGAAGCCGGAACATCAGACGCTGCACTCGCGATGATGTTCTTTGGTTTTTATTCCTTAATTTGCATCGATTATTTCCTAGTGGGTTACGCCGTATACCTACGACTGGCTACGCTGGGCCCACGACTGTTAATGATAGGTGGGCTAACACTTTCCCTCTCTCTCGGATTTAAGGCCTTGATGATGATGGCCGGCCTAGGGGCCAAGGGCATCTATGACCCGGGCATCGATCAGTACATCATGATCGCTGGACAATTCGTTGCTATTACGCTGGTCAATATTGGTTTTTTGCGTATTTTTCTCGACTTGCGCGAACAAAAAAATCTCAAAAATGAGCGCAATTTAGCGGCTGCAGAGGCTGAGGCAGCCATGCTAGAGCATCATCGCAGCGAACTACAAAATTTACTGACCGAACGCGAAGAAATCATCCGACAACTAACTCTCTCAAATAAAACAGCCGGTATGGGCGCACTCGTCGCTAGTCTTGCACATGAACTCAATCAGCCTCTGTGCGCTATTCGCTTGAATGCTCAACTGGTCGAACGCAAGCTGAATATGCCGGAATTAGATGTGCATGGAGCGCGTAAATTTTTAGATTCCGTGATTATGGATAATCGGCGTGCGGCCGACATAATCACCAAACTGCGTGGAATGTTTGAAAATTCCGATCGCGAACAAGGTCGCGTGAATTTTGATGCGATTGTTAAAGATACGCTAGCACTGGTCGCACCACGCGCCAAGGATGAGCAAGTAACTCTGCACGCCCAACTCGCCACTGGTTTTTCTATCCAAGGCGATGCTACTCAACTACAACAAGTCATACTGAATTTACTGAACAATGCCTTCGACGCGCTTGACGCACTTGATTCGCTTACTACACAAGAAAATTTATCCAAAATCATCAGCATACGCAGCGAATTAAATGATGAGCGACTTCTGCTGTATGTGGAAGATAACGGCATCGGCATACCCGATGAGCTTCAATCCTCAGTTTTCGAGCTATTCAAAACGAACAAGGCTCAAGGCATGGGCGTCGGACTATGGCTGTCAAAGACTGTCATCAATGCACACCGTGGAGATATCCGTTTCACCAGCACTCCCGGAGAAGGAACACTGTTCGAAGTGAGCCTACCAACTCATTAAGGCCGCTTCAACCATGCTGGGCACCCGTGCTAATCTATAATTAATTCTGCCCCCCGCATCAGTAATGACTTACCAGAGAACGCGATGACTAAAACAAAACGCTTTTTGATCCGCTCGGTCCTTGCCAGTGCGCTGGGTTTAGGTCTGCTATCGTCTGCAGACGCAACTGTCTATCGCTGCACCATAAAACAAATACGTGGCAATGAATTTGTTTGCCGCGAATTTCCTAATCTGTGTAATTTTGTTTTTATGGTCGACGAATCAAGCAAAAAAATATCCCGCAAAGATGAGGGAGATAAGAAGCTAGTCAAAGTTGTGACGGACAAGTGGGATGAAAAGCTGATTATTGCGCACGAAGACCAGAACCGAATCGATAATCGCTTTATCGAACAGTACTACTACAAGATTGAACTTGGCTCAGGTAATTTTTTGATGGCTAACGAGTACATGACCAACACTGGACGCTATCTGACCCAAGAAGATATCGACATGGCAGATAAAAAAAGTTTTTCTTACAATAAGCCCAAACTTTTTTCTGAAAAGGGCAGCTGCAATTTGAAGGCAAAAGACTGAGTTAGTGAGTGGCTATGCTCACATAGCAGAATAATTCACAAAAACTCCCCTAACTTTTTCACTGTCTTTGTAAGGAACGGCGATTACCGCCGATAAGCTCATGTCGACCCAAGCAGTTCGCCGCTATCGCTATTACGATCTCTTGCTGGTGGCTTTTGTCACCGTACTACTTTGCTCCAATATTATCGGCGCTGGCAAAGCCGCCGTTATCACCCTACCTGTACTAGGTGAAGTTACCTACGGTGCAGGCATACTTTTTTTTCCTATCTCTTACCTTTTCGGCGACATACTCACTGAAGTTTATGGCTACGCCCATGATAGACGCGCAGTGTGGGCCGGATTTGCCGCATTGGCATTTGCTGCAATGATGTCACTGGTTGTAGTGTCGCTAACGCCCGCAGGCGGCGATTACATGAACAACTACCAGCAAGGTCTGGAAACGGTGTTCGGTAACACCTGGCGCATCGTGATTGCATCCATCACTGCCTTTTGGGCTGGCAGCCTAGCCAATGGTTATGTCATGGCGAAAATGAAAATCTGGAGTAATGGCCGCCATTTGTGGATGCGAATGATAGGCTCAACAGCCGTAGGTGAAGCGCTGGATTCGTCGCTGTTTTACATGTTGGCTTTTTATGCGATCTGGCCAATAGAGCAAGTTATCTCCGTTGCCATTGCACAGTATTTCTTGAAAACAGGTTGGGAAGTCGTCATGACACCTGTGACCTATCGCGTTGTGAACTGGTTAAAGCGTCAGGAAGAAGAAGACTACATGGACATTGGTACTGATTTCACGCCATTCCGTGTGCGCGTATAGTTCAGTCAAATAAAAACGCCCTTGCTTCCGCTAAGAAGCAAGGGCGTTGTTGCAAGTAGGATCAAGAGTTGATCACATACGATCAGGCGATTTTTTCTACTGCAGTCGCTAGACGCTGGACCGTGTCATCGATGTGCATTAATTTTTCCAAACCAAACAAACCAATTCGGAACGTACGGAAATCAGCGCGCTCACCGACTTGTAGCGGTACGCCCGCCGCTGTCTGCAAACCCAAGGCCATAAATTTTTTGCCGTTTTGAATCTCAGGATCAGTGGTGTAGCTTACTACCACGCAAGGTGCCTGAAACCCAGGTGCAGCTACGCTAGTGAAGCCTTTTGACTCCAGTAATTTACGCACCTTAGTACCCAACTCTTCCTGATTTTTTTTCAGGTTCGCAAAGCCGGCTGCCTGAGTTTCTTTCATCGTGTCACGCAATGTGCGTAACGAATCTGTAGGCATTGTGGTGTGATAAATGTGCGAGCCTTTTTCATAGGTCTCAATGACATGCAACCATTTTTTTAAATCACATGAATAGCTCGTGCTAGTTGTGGCATCAATTTTTTGTCGTGCACGCTCGCTCATCGCGATCAATGCGCAACAAGGGGAGCTACTCCAACCTTTTTGTGGCGCGCTAATGACCACGTCAACTTTCGAGGCCACCATATCCACCCACATAGCACCGGATGCGATGCAATCGAGTACAAACAAACCATCAACCGATTCCACCGCTTCACCGATAGCACGCAAGTAATCTGGCGGCAGAATCATCCCGGCCGAGGTTTCAACGTGAGGTGCGAATACCACTGCTGGTTTTTCTTTGCGAATCCACGCCGTGATTTCCTCAACCGGTGGCGGTGCATACGCACCCTCGAAGCCCTCGGCAGGTTGACGACCCTGAATCACATGCAGTTGATCTGAAATGTGACCCATCTCAAAAATTTGCGTCCAACGATAACTAAACCAGCCATTACGAATCACCAAGCATTTATTGCCATTGGCGAATTGGCGAGCGACTGCTTCCATGCCATAAGTACCGCTACCGGGCACCACTAACGCTGACTTTGCGTTGTAGACTTCTTTAAGCATTCTCGATATGTCCGTAATTACACCCATGAAGGCTTTTGACATATGGTTTAGCGAGCGATCGGTGTATACCACCGAAAATTCGAGCAGTCCGTCCGGATCGACGTTGGGAAGCAAACCTGGCATGGCACATC
>JBIIQR010000041.1:0-7909 GCA_044341985.1 Burkholderiaceae bacterium | reverse complement strand
CGGACAATGCGTTCGTCATTGCGCAGATCAAAATGCAGTGTGTCCTGCAAATCGATTAACTGAAAAACCGATTGCAGCAAGTGATAGCCATCGGCGCGACGGCCAACCACATGAAGAAAAAGATTGAGCTTGGCCGGTGCCGGGCAATCATGCAAATAACGAACTGTACTCGCGGTAGTTAGCATCATTGCGGCTGCCACTGATCAATGATGATGCGCAAACTCAACTGATGCAGTTGCGGCGAGGTACGAGTAAGATCAATACGTTTTGGATAAACAGACACGGAATTTTGCTGCCAGCTGACATAGTGTATGTGCCAGCCATCGGTATCGAACTGATCGTTTTCATTCGGCTTAGCTATTTGTCGTTGATTGCCCGTGCTGCGGTTAAATCCTTGCAGCCATTCGCGCATTCCTGCAACCGGTAGAGACCAACCTAAGGTTTGTTCAGTGAGTTCCGCAACGTTCTCAGCGACTTTTATTTCTTTGTCTGTTTGTTGAATAGTGGCGGAATTAGGAGTGATAGCCATCTTAGCCATCGTTTGCCCTAAGGGTGACATCAGATCGATATCGATACGCTGACCTTGTTGCTGCCATTGAAAGCGTCCTTGAACCGACTGCGGTCGGTTATTTTGTTCATACGCGACTGAAAAGCGTCCCTGAATGAGGATGTTGTCATGGAAGCTGCGCTCAGTTTGCGTTAATGATGGCAACGACGGCCAAGTTTGCAGACTGCTGCAACCGACCATCTCAATAATCGTTAATAGCGCAAATAGCCAAGCGGGCAGTCGTGTCATCCAGCGCATGCGTGCAAGAGTTTAGAGCTTTATCTGCAGTCTCTGCAGCGTACTCTTTAGCGTGTCATTTTTAGAATCTCTGCCACCTGCATTGCGCCAGAGTTTTTTTGCTTCTTCTTCACGACCGCGCACCCACAGTACTTCACCCAGATGTGCGGCAATTTCAGGATCAGCCTTAATGGAAAAAGCTTTGCGCAAAATTTCTTCGGCTTTCTCCAATCGGCCCATTCGGAATTCAACCCAACCCATGCTGTCCATGATGTAGGCGTCATCCGGTGCGAGTGATAAGGCCGTTTTGATCAAGTCATAGGCTTCAGGTAAACGAATGTTGCGATCGGCGAGCGAGTAACCTAGCGCGTTAAACGCATGTTGACCGTCCGGCATCAACTTCATGACTTTGCGAAGTGCTGTTTCCATGACGTCAAACTGGTGATTTTTTTCGGAGAGCATGCCCAGTTCGTAGAGCAAATCCAATTGATCCGGATACGCCCCAAGCGCATCTTGTATCAAGCGGATAGCGTCAGGTAATTTGTCTGCATCGCGCAATAATTGGGCTTCGCCGATGATAAGTTTGACGCGTTCATCATCATTTTCAACATCCGTCTGATTGAGTAAAGCGCGAGCGTCATCGAGCTTGCCACTCTTGGCGAGAAGTTGAGCACGCTTTAATATCGCATTCGTTGCGCCATTTTGCGCCGTGGTTGCAACCATATCCAGCCATGCCATAGCGGCTGTTATGTCATTACGATCTTCAGCGATTTGCGCCAATATCATCAGAGCCTGGCTGGCGTCTCGTTCGCGATCGGGTTGGCCTTTCAGATTTTGAATATAAGTCGAGAGATATTTTTCAGCTTCCGCAATCTCATTCGTTTGCGCCATCAGCAAACCAAGAGCATAAAGCGAGGTCTGATCATTAGGCGATTGTTGCAGTAATGTGCGAAATTCTTTTTTGGCCTCAGCTACTTTGGATTGCTCGAATAGCATGCGCGCATACGTCAGCCGTACTTCGCGCGACTTGGGATTTTTTTTCAAAAAATCAGCCAGCAGTTTTAGTCCGTCTGCTTTGTTTTCAAGTAGCTGCGCATGCATTAATACAGCCAGTTCAGACGTGGGAAATTTACTAATTGCTTCACGCGATTCTTTAAGCGCAGCAGTTCGATCGCCACTCACCATAGCCATTTGAATCAATGCAATGCGCGCGTCAATCAAGTCACGATAGGGTTCAAGTAATTCCTTCATCATCGCGCTGGCGCGAACACGGTCAGGCATACGCGCAAGCAATCGTTGCACATTACCGATAGCCATAGGCAGCATCGCAGTCGAGCTACTGGCGAGTTGTTTTGCAAGCGAAGCTTTGGCGTCGTCCGAGCGATTGTTAGACACCTGAAGTCCTAACAACACTTGTGCGGCATCGTCTGCATTAGGGGCGAGTTCATGCCAGATACGTGCAGCTTTCATCGCTTCAGCCGGTAATGCTCCAGCGATGGCCATTTCTGTAGCGCGACGCGCCAGGCGCGCATCGCCTGTGCTACGTGCGATCGACAGCATAGTGGCGTAACCCGCAAATGCATTCCCGCGCTGGTAAGTGATTTCGGCAGACAGGTAGCGGAACATCAGCTCTTCGGTCCTGCCCACTGAAGGCAAGACATCAATAGGCTCATCGGAGGTCGTGCTATCAGCGGCGAATAATGGGGAAGCCGTCGCAAGCAATGCCGAGAGCGTTAGAATGGCTGAAAAATGTTTCAAAAGATTATCCTGTCGTGAAGCCTGAAGAAGCCGTCGCATAGGTTACGCGTTGTATTGGCCGCGGATGATTTTACGACGAAAGCTGGAATGATCGCAGGCCCCCACTTTAAAAACCACCCTCATACCGTTTCCGATGCCAGAACTGCCAGAAGTTGAAGTCACCCGTCGTGGTATTGCTCCGCATGTCGAAGATCGTCAGGTGACCGGGGTAATTCTTCGACGCGAGGGCTTGCGCTGGCCCTTTCCCTCCGGATTGTCCGAGCTGTTGCAGCAGCGTCGCGTGCTATCGACCGGGCGGCGCGGAAAATATCTACTGTTAAATTTTGAGCATGGCACCCTGATCATTCATCTGGGTATGTCGGGTCATTTGCGTGTGTTGTCCGGATCGCATCCGCCGCAAAAACACGATCATGTTGATGTCGTATTGGGTGAGACTCGTTTGCGCTTAACCGATCCACGTCGTTTTGGTGCGGTGCTGTGGCACTCCAACGAAGAAGGTGATATCGAAAATCATTCCTTATTACGTCATTTAGGAGTCGAGCCATTGACGTGTGAGGATCTGGGTCTACGGCTGCATCGAGAAAGTCGTCAACGCAGCGCGGCGATCAAGCAGGTTTTATTAGCGGGAGATATAGTCGTTGGGGTGGGAAATATTTATGCGTGCGAGAGTTTGTTTCATGCGCGTATACATCCGAATACAGCAGCACGACGAATTTCTGCGTCACGCTGTCAGGCGTTGGCAATTGAGATTCAACGCGTGTTAGCTGCAGCGATTGAACAAGGCGGCAGTAGCTTGCGTGATTTCATCGGCGCAGATGGTCAATCAGGTTATTTTCAGCAAACCTATTTTGTGTATGACCGCGAGGGTGAGCCTTGTAGAGCATGTAAAACGCCGATCAAACGTAGCGTTCAAGGTCAGCGTTCGACCTTTTACTGTGGGCGTTGTCAGCGATGAAGCGCATCGTTACCGATCAGCTCGATGTCACTATCGACCCCACGTTTTCTACCACGCTCATTCAATGGCAACAGCAGCATGGCCGCCATCAACTGCCTTGGCAACAGACACGTGATGCCTATCGCATCTGGTTATCTGAAATCATGTTGCAGCAAACGCAGGTGGCGACAGTCATTCCGTATTACCAGCGATTTCTGCAACGATTCCCCACCATTGTCTCTCTGGCTGAGGCGCCTGTCGACGATGTGATGGCGCACTGGAGCGGATTGGGTTACTACACACGAGCGCGTAATTTACACCGTTGTGCTCAGCGCGTCGTTGCAGAGTACAGCGGTCAATTTCCAGTCGATGTGGAACTATTGAGCGACTTGCCCGGCATAGGGCCATCAACCGCAGCGGCCATTTCAGCATTTGCTTACGGTACGCGCGCTGCGATTTTGGATGGCAATGTAAAGCGCGTGTTTTGTCGGGTGTTTGGTGTTGAAGGTTTTCCTGGTGCGACATTCGTAGAAAAACAATTGTGGCAACTAGCGATTGCGCTGCTGCCTGAACAATCCATTGAAGCCTACACGCAAGGGTTGATGGATTTAGGTGCGACGCTGTGCACGCGTAGTCGACCTCGTTGTCATGAATGTCCGTTCGCATCACGCTGTATTGCGCACAACACCCAACGCGTTAATCAGCTGCCTATGCGTAAGCCCAAGAAAGCCGTTCCTGAAAAATTCACTGTCATGCTCGTCATTGAGCATGACAAACATATTTTGCTCGAGCAGCGTCCACCCTCAGGTATTTGGGGAGGTCTGCTGTCGTTACCTGAAGTGAGTCGGCTGATGGTGGTGAGTGAAAGCCCAATCAGTAAAGAGGCCTTACATACCGAGTTAGCGGAGTTTGGTGACGTTGAATCTATCAGCGTGATGCCGGAATTTACTCATGCGTTTTCGCATTACAAACTTACCGTCGCACCACTACGAGTCAAGATGAAACGTGTGTTTATGATGGCCGCACAAGCTAATTATCAGTGGTTACCTATCGCAAAGCTTAGGCAAGCAGCGCTGCCAGCACCCATCAAAAAACTATTAGTCGATTGATAGTTCAAGACTAATCAATAATTAAATAATTCGGTTTTCTCGCAGATACTGTTCAATTTTTAACAGTCGTGCGCCATCATCTTGAATTTCAAGCAGTGCTTGTTTTTCTTCAATCGTGATAGGTAGCATTTCGCTCCAACGATTGGCGACCCAGCTGGGCGAATTCAATTGATGCGGCTCTGGAAAAGGATTGACGAAATTTTGATCCGCGTGTGCACTTGATTGATCCATAAAATCATTGATCACCGTTTCAAGTACGTCGCCGCAAACGGGTAGCGCATCTTCGTAGGGAATGTCCGTGCTGCTAGCGATCAGCTCAATTTTTGCTTCGGTAAGTTGATTCGCTTGTACGCGCGTTTCGAGCACCTTAAAACGTTCTCCGCCGCGCGTCTCTAACAGCAGTACGCCCAGCTCAGGCATATCCCATTCCACGATGTGCGCTAAGGTACCCACCACGCATGGCTCGGCGGCTTTGCCAACTTCAGAACCTGATCGAATGGCGACTACTCCGAACGGAGCGTTAGCTTTCATCCGTTCACGCACCATGTCCACATACCGCGTTTCGAATACGCGCAAAGGTAGTACACCACCTGGGAAAAGTACGGTGCGAAGTGGGAACAGCGGTAGCCAGTCAGTTGCGTTCATTATCGTGTGACAGTTCGCGGTGACGAATCAAAACACGCGCCTGATTTTTAAAGTGTTGCGCTAATTGTTCAACCATAAACACCGATCGATGTTGACCGCCGGTACAGCCGATCGCAACAGTCAGATAGCTGCGGTTATCGCGCTGATAGGCTGGCAACCAGCGTTCAATAAAGTGTCGAATATCCGAGAGTAGATTGACTGCATCTGGTTGTGCTTTAAGAAAATCAACAACCGGCTGATCTTTGCCCGTCATCGGGCGCAGCATTTTGTCATAAAAAGGATTGGGGACCACGCGCACATCAAAGACTAAATCCGCATCCAATGGCACCCCGAACTTGAAGGCAAACGACTCAAACAAAAGTGACAATTGCTGACTATCTTGTTGTACCAGTTCTTTAATCCAGGCGCGCAGTTGGTTCGCCGACAGACCCGAGGTATCAATCAAATGACCCAGACCTTCAATCGCTGAGAGCATTTCGCGCTCTTGCCAAATACATTCCACTAAGGTTGGAATATCTGAGGGTTGCGCGTCCGGTGCAATCCGGTGCGACAGTGGATGACTGCGGCGAGTTTCTGAAAAGCGATTAATTAGTGATTCAGTTTTCGCCGTCAGAAAAATCACTTCAACATGATGCCCTTGATCACGCAGCCAGCTAATGTCAGCAGGTAATTCACTTAGTGATGTGGCGCTGCGTGCATCCACAGCGACTGCTAAATTTTGTGCGCCTTCACTGAGGCGAGTCTCTACGAGGGCACGTAGCAAAGAAGGCGGCAGATTATCCACACAAAAATAACCTGCATCTTCCAAAGCGTTCAGCCCAACAGATTTACCCGAGCCGGAAATGCCTGTGAGGAGAATAATGCGCATCTATTCTTCGCCCATCGCGCGCTGTTGACGCTCCATAAAATTAGCCAGAGTGTCGATACCGCGCAGCTGCAATATGGTGTTACGTACGGCAGCTTCCAACAATACGGCGATATTTCGACCTGCTTCGACTGGAATCACTACTTTGCGTATCGGTAATCCAAGCACTTCTTCATTCTGTTGGTCTAGCGGAAGGCGTTCGTAATTTTCTTCTAGTGTTTTACGACGCACGAGATGAACGATTAATTTCAGCCGCATTTTTCGACGTACTGCAGTTTCACCAAAGATGGCGCGAATATCTAACAACCCCAAACCACGCACTTCTAAAAGATTTTGTAGCAGTGGTGGGCAGCGGCCTTCCACCATATTTGGTGCTATGCGCGCAAACTCCACTGCATCATCCGCGACCAGGCCATGATTGCGCGATATCAACTCCAACCCTAATTCACTTTTACCTAAACCCGATTCGCCGGTTATTAAAACACCGACGCCTAGTACATCCATAAAAACGCCATGCATGGTGACCCGTGTCGCGAGTTTTTTCGACAGATACACGCGTAGGTAATCAATCACCTGTGCCGAAGGCAGCGGCGTAGCAATCAAAGGAATGCCATGTTCATTACATACAGAGATGATGAAGGGCGGTGCTTGCAGGGACTGCGCCATGATGAGTGCAGGCGGTTTGCCAGCGACCAGTTCGCGTGTTTGTGCGAGGCGCGATTGTTCTGAAATATGCGCAAGATAAGAGACTTCTTCGTGGCCAAAAACCTGAATGCGTCCGGGGTGAATCAGATTCAAGTGTCCGATTTGATCCGCCGCCGACACTGCGTCCCCTACGATTACTCCGTTCGCTCCGGCCTGGCCCCCTAGCCAGCTGAGTTTTAATGCCTCGAGGTTGTCATCGAAGAGTTCTTGTATGGACAGGGGATTAGTCAGAGGCATAGGTCAGCGGCGCCAGTTTCGGTTCAGGTGCGATCAATTTATGGGAGCTGAGGGGTGCTTTGAAACAGCATCCACGGCCTCAATCAAACCACATTTCGCTCGGCGGGATGCCAGTTGACTAGTTTTGTGTACAGCGATTGAGCGTCGCTATCTTCAGCCAACTCTGATCTGAAACCTTTATCGGAAAACATTTCTGCTATTTCCGACAAAATTTCGAGATGCTGTTGCGTCACGTTGTCGGGGATCAGCAAAAAGATGAGCAGCTTGACGGGCTCACCATCCGGAGACTCAAATGGGATAGGCTCAGATAAACGGACAAATGCAGCGAGTGGAGCTTTTAAGCCTCGGATTCTTCCGTGCGGTACCGCAACGCCGTGTCCAAGTCCAGTAGAGCCTAAGCGTTCGCGGGCAAACAAATTGTCAGAGACGGTAGAGCGGGCGATTCCACAATTGTTTTCAAAAATTAGTCCGGCTTGTTCAAAGGCTCGTTTCTTGCTCGAACACTCGAGATCAAGAACGATATTTTTTTCTGAAAGAATTTGGCTGAGTTGGGTCATGGTACTAGGGCAAATAGGGCGATATTAGAAGCCTGCGTGTCATTCATGGTTCTTGGTGTGGTAATACGGTTTATTCTTGCCTCGGGTCAACAAATCTATACCTGCTTTGGCCGTATGGCAATCGCAAAAAAACATTTTTTTAAAACCCTCGCTATTGCCTTGCATTTCGGGCATTAGATGGCATTTTTAAAAGTGAAAAATTACTACGCCAGGGATTAATATCAATCCCACCACGCCGTGTGTAACGGGCTAGCACCAATAGTTTCGACGGGCTACACTCTTTCAGCAAATCCATAAAAATTTGTTCAACGCAGT
>JBIIQR010000092.1:0-6005 GCA_044341985.1 Burkholderiaceae bacterium | reverse complement strand
AAAAATGCTGGCACTCGCATTTTTAGTGGTGATTGGGGTCGTGTTGATCGCCGAAAGCCTGGGACATCACGTACCCAAAGGCTATATCTATAGCGCAATGGCTTTTTCTGTAGCCGTAGAAATGCTAAACCTACGCATGAAAAAACGTTCTGCTCGTCCGGTAGATATGATCGCTTCTATGGCTGAGCCAGACAAAGGCAATGAAAAATAAACGGCCTACTGCGTGAGGATTACACTAGCTCTGCTTGGGATAGTTCGGATTTTATATAGGCATAAAATACCGGGGCAGCAATCACTCCGGCTATCCCAAATAGCGCTTCCATCACTAACATGGCCGATAGTAGTTCCCATGCGCGGGCATTGATTTTGGTGCCCACAATTTTGGCGTTCAAAAAATATTCTAACTTGTGGATCGTGACTAGAAATAACAACGCCAAGCCCGCTGTCGATAATGAGTGAGACAAGCTAATCACCACGATCACCGTATTTGAAATTAAGTTACCAATCACAGGCAAGAGGCCCGCGACAAAAGTAACCAAAATCATCGTCTTGACGAAGGGTAAATGAATACCTGCCAGCGGCAAAATAAGCAAAAGAAATACGCCGGTAAAAATAGCATTTATAGCCGCTATCTGAACTTGAGCAAAGACGATTTGTCGAAACGCTTGATGCAGATTGACGACTCGCTTATGCATGGCTGCCGCTAGCGGTTTAAAGTGATGTATGCGCGTGGTGTCATAAAGAGCCGCCATAGCGCCAATCACCATACCAATAATTAGATGCGCAATCGTCCTGCCTGTTTGTTCACCTATATGCTTAGCTTGTCCTGCATGCTCGCGCATCCATGTGGTGAGAGTTTGCTGCAAGGCCTCTGCACTCTCAGGCAAATAATCTGCTATCCATTCAGGAATTTGATTGCGTGACAACTCAATCAGATCCGCCATTTTCTTTAACAAGACGGGGTAGCTGCCATCATCCGAAAGAAAAAAAGCTAAGGGAACCCACGCGCCCACTGTCAGCAATAAAACAATCACCGCCCCAAGCACTGCCACCGACGTTAACTTCGCTTTTTGATTGCTCATGCGCGAACTCAGTGCCGGTGCGATCAAATGAACCAGCGCATAAACCAATAAACCTGAGTAAAGCGCCGCCAATAATCCTGTTTGAAGTATCAGCAAAAGTGCTACGCCCGCTAATAGAAACGATGCTCGCTCTGAGTGGTTGGATTTTTCGGAGATAGACATACGCTAGCGCATTAAAAATATTGGCCTTGAGTGCCACAATAAAAAACCGCTCGCAGTTTCCTGCGAGCGGCATTGAAAAACTTACCAATCGATGAAGGGAGGCCCACAAATCCCCTTCGTGACAGAGTAAAAATTAGGCCTGCTGCAATCCCGCCAACAACCAGCCGCCTTGTCCAGAAATCGGCTTGGTCAATACCCAAATTTCGTTGAACGGTTCCGTGGGTGCGTGGTCAGCTTCGCGAACCATGCCATGAAAACGAACGCTGGCTGTGTAATCGTCAGAGGATGTCTCTATGCCTAACAATTCCGCATCCAACGAAACGACATCGGTATTATTTGGCGATGCACCACGCTCGGTCAGCTGCATCTTTAGCTCGGCATACATCTCGGGGGTTGTGAACTCGCGAATGTCGTTTACATCGGCTTTATCCCAGGCTGCTTGCATACGCAAAAAGTTGGTTTTTGCGCTTCGCAGAAAACTCGTCGCATCAAAATCGGCAGGGATACTCGAGGCTTGATTGCTATCCCAATGCGTAGCAGCGTTGGTACCGGTGGACTGCTCTAAATTAGAACCAATCTCAGGGGTTACTGATCGCTGCGCTGGCTCGGCGCCATAGCCCGCATACGCGGCTTGGGGAGAGTTGGAAGCTGATTTGCGCGCCAGCAACCGCACAATAAAAATTCCTGCAACCGCAATCAAAGCAATCATTAACAAACCACCCATCATGCTGCCGAGCTCAGCGCCCATACCAAAATGGGACATCAGCGCGCCTATACCCAAACCGAGTAGTGCGCCGCCGACAATACCCTTCCAAGGGCTAGACGGTGCAGGCGCAGCCGGTGCTGCTGGTGCTGCAGGACGTGGCGCTGCTGCGGCTTGCTGACCCGAGTTTTGCATGGGTGCAGGTTTACTAAAGCCTGGCGATGATTTTCCAAATGAGCCGCCACCACCGAGACGTTTTGCCTCCGCGCCCGTAAAGCTACCCGCTATACCCACTACCGCAATCATCAACCCGATCAAAAGCTTCTTCATGGTTCCTCCATAAAACATGCATGTTAAAAATTTGGCGAACATGCCAACGCCTGCCCGCATTCTACTCAAACGCCCTGCATAGCGGGGATTACCACCTTTCAAAACACGGCCATATAGCCATTCAATCTTTCCCCCAGTAAATCCGGCACTCGGACTCTAAGAAATAAGGGGTTTCGGCCTCGGGACGACCGCCGTACGCAACTTAAACCACCCGCATTTCTATGGGTTTTTATAAACCAATAGCCCCAAGCTATTAGATTAATAAAAACTATCAAATATGCGTTTTGATTGTTTTTGTCTATTGTTCGCCCTGTTGCAACAGATTCCTCAACCCGCCTCACTTCGGAGCAAAAACCATGTCTCTCATCAACACCCCTATCAAACCATTCAAAACGACTGCTTACCACGACGGTAAATTCGTTCCTGTCAGCGAAGCCAACCTTAAAGGTCAGTGGTCTGTCGTGTTCTTCTACCCCGCTGATTTCACTTTCGTCTGCCCAACCGAGCTCGGCGATCTGGCTGACCACTACGACACATTTAAAGCTTTGGGCGTAGAAATTTATGGCGTATCAACGGACACGCATTTTTCTCACAAAGCTTGGCATGACACCTCGGACACGATTAGCAAAATTCGCTATCCGATGTTGGGTGACCCTACCGGCGCAATCACACGCAATTTCGATGTCATGGTCGAAGAGAGCGGTCTGGCATTACGCGGCACCTTCGTCATCAATCCAGAAGGCCACATCAAAATTGCTGAAATTCATGACGACGGCATCGGCCGTAATGCTTCGGAACTGCTGCGCAAAGTTCAGGCTGCACAGTACGTCGCGGCTCATCCAGGCCAAGTCTGCCCAGCTAAGTGGACACCAGGCGCTGAGACACTCGCACCTTCGCTCGATCTGGTTGGAAAAATCTAATCAAACTAGATTCAACACTCATCAAATTACGAGGTCATCATGTTAGACGCCGCCATTAAAAATCAGTTGCAAACCTACCTCGATAAAATTATCCATTCTGTTGAGATCGTTGCCTCGCTAGACCACAGCGAAAAATCTCAAGAGATGCGCAACATGCTGCAAGAAATTGCAGCATTGTCACCGCGCCTCTCCTTTGAAGAGCGCAATGATGACGC
Organism: Burkholderiaceae bacterium; assembly: GCA_044341985.1. Taxonomy (GTDB): domain Bacteria; phylum Pseudomonadota; class Gammaproteobacteria; order Burkholderiales; family Burkholderiaceae_D; genus Pernthalerella. The sequence continues at coordinate 2,593 of JBIIQR010000092.1, read as the reverse complement.
TGAGCGCAAACCATCCTTTGCACTCAATCGCGTAGGAAGTAATACGGGCGTGCGTTTTGCTGGCATACCTATGGGTCATGAGTTTACGTCGTTGGTATTGGCCCTCTTGCACGTGGGTGGTCATCCTCCGAAAGTCAGTGCTGATGTGCTCGAACAGATACGTCAATTAAAAGGGGAATATCTGTTCGAAACCTACATCTCTCTTTCATGCCAGAACTGCCCGGAAGTTGTGCAGGCACTGAATTTAATGGCGATTTTTAATCCGAACATTCGTCACGTAATGATAGACGGAGCGTTGTTTCAAGATGAAATCAAGCAACGACAAATCATGGCGGTTCCAACCGTATTTATGAATGGCGAAGTCTTTGATCAGGGTCGAATGACGCTGGAAGAAATCATCGCGAAATGTGATACTGGTGCTTCGGCACGCACGGCAGAAAAAATTGATGCTAAAGATGTCTTTGACATGCTGATCGTTGGCGGTGGCCCAGCGGGCGCGTCAGCGGCAATCTATTCAGCGCGCAAAGGTATACGCACTGGCGTGGTAGCACAACGCTTTGGTGGTCAAGTGCTGGATACCTTAAGTATTGAAAATTTCATTTCGGTACAAGAAACCGAAGGCCCTAAATTAGTGTCTGCTCTTGAACACCATGTGACGTCCTATGATGTCGACATCATGAATCTACAGCGAGCCTCTGCACTCATTCCGGGTGACATTATTGAAATTAAACTCGATAGTGGCGCTAGCTTAAAAGCGAAAACGGTTGTCATTGCAACCGGCGCACGTTGGCGTGAATTGAATGTGCCAGGTGAACAAGAGTACCGTAACAAAGGCGTAGCTTATTGCCCACATTGCGATGGACCACTATTCAAAGGTAAACGCGTAGCTGTTGTGGGTGGTGGTAATTCTGGCGTAGAAGCTGCGATAGATTTAGCAGGCATGGTTAATCATGTGACTTTGCTTGAATTCGACGCTACGCTGCGCGCAGACGAAGTGCTGCAACGAAAATTGCGCAGCCTGTCTAATGTGACGGTTATTACTCAAGCACAAACCACCGAAGTATTGGGCGATGGCGCAAAGGTAAATGGTATGCGTTACACCGATCGTACTTCGGGGATTTCGAAATCGTTAGAGTTAGAAGGTATTTTCGTGCAAATTGGTTTGTTGCCGAATACTGATTGGCTGAAAGGTACGGTGGCATTATCTGCGCGTGGTGAAATCGACGTTGATGCTAAAGGACAAACGTCCGTACCCGGTGTATTCGCCGCCGGTGATGTCACCACAGTGCCCTACAAGCAAATCATCATCGCTATGGGTGAAGGATCGAAAGCTGCATTGGGTGCCTTTGATCATTTAATTCGTCGTTCAGTTTCTGAAACGACTGACATTAAACTGGCTGCTTAAATTAGTTTTTTTTTAATTCTAGTACCGCTTAAAAAAAAGCCAGCATGATGCTGGCTTTTTTGTACTTAACTTAATGAATTAAGCGCGCATCACATCTTTTTTAAACTTTAAACGCCAGGCATGCAACAGCGGCTCGGTATAACCAGCGGCCTGCTCCAGACCTTTAAATACTAAATCGCTAGCTGCTTGAAATGCATGTGATGTCGACAAATTAATCGCCATAGGTCGATAAAACGGATCACCGGAATTTTGGCCATCAACCACGCCAGCCATGCGCTCCAGTGTTTCTTTTACCTGAGCTTCGGTCACCACGCCATGCAACAACCAATTAGCGATATGCTGACTCGAGATACGTAAAGTGGCGCGATCTTCCATCAAGCCGACATTGTGAATGTCCGGTACTTTTGAACATCCGACGCCTTGCTCAACCCAGCGCACTACATAACCCAAAATGCCTTGCGCGTTGTTATCTAGCTCTTGCTGAATGTCCGCTGTAGTCCAACTTGGTTTAGCCACTACTGGAATCAACAATAGCTCATCACGCAATTTCTTCAGCTCAGTTGTGGCATCCACCTTTTCTAATTGCTGCTGAATTGCTGCCACATCGACTTGGTGATAATGCATCGCATGCAGTGTCGCGGCGGTTGGGGAAGGTACCCATGCGGTATTTGCACCTGCTTTAGGATGACCAATTTTTTGTTCAAGCATTGCTGCCATCAAATCAGGCATCGCCCACATCCCCTTGCCTATCTGTCCACGGCCACGCATACCGGATGAAAGACCGGTCAACACGTTACTGCGCTCATAGGCTGAAAGCCAGGTCGATGCTTTCATATCGCCTTTACGCATCATTGGACCTGCTGTCATCGATGAATGCATCTCATCGCCAGTGCGATCTAAAAATCCGGTGTTGATGAAGGCAACACGTTTCGACGCTTCTTTTAAACAGGCTTTCAAATTGGTGGATGTACGACGCTCTTCATCCATGATGCCCAACTTAACCGTGTTCTCTTTCAAACCAAGCATGGCCTCAACTCGACCAAATAATTCCACTGCAAACGCCACTTCTTTGGGTCCGTGCATTTTTGGCTTAACGATATAGACCGATCTCGTACGAGTATTCCCTATCGTTTGAGAGGCGGGTCGCTGCAAGTCATGCAGTGCAATCGTCGTTGTCACTACCGCATC
>JBIIQR010000040.1:0-7987 GCA_044341985.1 Burkholderiaceae bacterium | reverse complement strand
CCACATCCATGGGCAATGACAGTAACAACGGCGCACTCAACGCGCCGTCCAATTTTTTGCGTGGCATTATCGATGCCGATACTGCAAGCGGTAAATACGCCAATCGGACCGATGCACAAGGCAAGCCATTGCCTAATGTCATTACCCGCTTTCCTCCCGAGCCGAATGGTTATCTTCACATTGGCCATGCAAAATCCATTTGCCTGAATTTTGGATTGGCGCGTGATTACCAAGGTCGTTGTCATCTGCGGTTTGACGATACCAATCCAGCCAAGGAAGATCAAGAATACGTCGATACCATTATCGATACGGTGGATTGGTTGGGTTTTAGCTGGCAACACGCTGGCGACCACCACCAATATTTTGCCAGCGACTATTTCGATCAGCTATACGCCATGGCCGAATGGTTAGTGACAGCTAATCACGCCTATGTAGATAGTCAAAGTGCGGAAGAGATGGCGGCTAATAGAGGCAATTTTAGTGAGCCAGGTAAAAATTCGCGCTTTCGCGATCGGCCAGCTGCGGAGTCGCTCGATTTACTACGCCGCATGAAAGCCGGCGAGTTCAAGGATGGTGAACATATCTTGCGCGCGAAGATTGATATGGCTTCGCCCAACATGAATATGCGCGATCCGGCCATTTACCGAATTCGACACGCGCATCACCATCGCACGGGTGACAAGTGGTGCATCTATCCTATGTACGACTATGCGCACCCGATATCAGATGCGATAGAAAATATTACTCACTCGATTTGCACGCTAGAGTTTCAAGATCACCGTCCATTTTATGATTGGATACTTGAGCGCTTAGCCGAAGGCGGGTTCTTTAAAAAGCCACTTCCGCATCAATATGAATTTGCGCGACTGAATCTAACCTACGCCATCACCAGTAAACGCAAACTACTGCAACTGGTCGAAGAAAAAATCGTTGATGGTTGGGATGATCCGCGTATGCCAACCATCGTGGGTATACGACGCCGCGGTTTCACACCCGAATCGATTCAGCTTTTTGCTGAGCGCATTGGCGTTGCCAAAGCCGATAGCTGGATAGACATGAGTATTCTTGAAGGTGCGTTGCGTGATGATCTAGATTCGAAAGCTGCACGCACAGTCGCCGTACTGAATCCGCTAAAACTGATCATCGATAATTATCCCGAAGGTCAAACGGAAGCATGCTCTGCTCCGATTCATCCGCATCATCCTGAACGAGGTCATCGCGCATTTCCTATTAGTCGCGAGCTGTGGATAGAACAAGATGATTTTATGGAAGTGCCCGAGAAAGGTTACTTCCGTCTTTTCCCGGGCAGTAAAGTGCGTTTGCGTTATGGCTTTGTGATTGAGTGCACTGGTTGCGATAAAGACGCTACTGGTAAGGTCATTGCGGTTCATTGCAATTACTACCCTGATAGTAAGAGTGGTACTGAAGGCTCAGCAAATTACAAGGTCAAAGGGAATATTCACTGGGTCTCGGCCGCACACGCATTCTCGGCCGAAGTGCGAATATATGATCGTCTGTTCACCGATGAGCATCCGGATGCAGGTGGTAAGGATTTCAAACAAGCGCTGAATCCGAATTCTAAATCTGTAATTACCGCGTACTTAGAAACGGGTGCCGATAAAGCAGCGCCGGATGAGAAATTTCAATTCGAACGACACGGCTATTTTGTCGCAGACCGCGTTGACTCAAAGCCCGGCCAACCTGTTTTCAATCGCATCGTCACACTCCGTGATAGCTGGGGCAAATAGGCTCCACGCACATGAACTTTGAAAAATTAGTTTTCGTCGACCTGGAAACAACAGGCGCCAATGCAACAGTTGATCGCATCACTGAAATAGGATTAGTCGAGGTCGATGCCAACGGCAATGCGACCCACTGGTCTAGCTTGGTCAATCCGGGCTCGTCCATCCCCGCATTTATTCAACAACTCACGGGTATTAGTAATGAGATGGTGCGTGAAGCACCCACGTTTACATCGCTCGCTAAAGAGTTATATGAGCGACTACAAGGTGCATTATTCATCGCTCATAACGCGCGCTTTGATTATGGTTTTTTGCGCAATGAATTTACTGAAGCCGGTTATGCATTCCGCTCGGATGTGCTGTGCACCGTTAAGCTCTCACGTAAACTTTTCCCAGAACACAATCGTCACAACCTCGACGCATTAATTTCACGCCACGACTTAAAAGCACAGGCACGCCACCGAGCCCTAGCCGATGCGGATCTGCTGTGGCAGCTGTGGCAAAAACTTCGCAGTGAGCTAGCACCCGACGTCATAGATGACGCCGTGCGCTTACTGCTTCAAAAACCCTCGTTACCCTCTCATCTACCGCCGAATGTGCTCGATGACTGTCCCGACACTCCGGGCGTGTATCTTTTTTACGGCGAAAACGATATCCCACTGTACGTAGGAAAAAGTGTACGTCTGCGTCAACGAGTACTGTCGCACTTCAGCTCGGATCACAAGCTTTACAAAGACATGCGTTTATCGCAGCAACTGCATCGCATTGAATGGCGCGAAACAGCCGGCGAAATTGGTGCGCTACTGCTGGAAGCTCAATTAGTGAAGCAACTCCAGCCTATCCATAATCGAACTCTTAGGCGTCAAGATGATTTGTGTGCCTGGCGTTTGAATGAAGATGCACAAGGCCGCACCTACCCAACCCTCAGCTTTGCTAACGACGGCGATTTCGGACGCGTCGATCGCCTATATGGTTTATTTAGCTCTAAACGTAAAGCCGAAACGGTATTACGCCAGTTAGCGGAAACGCATGAGCTATGTATGGTGCAACTGGGTCTTGAGGCCACGTCAAAAGCAAACAAAGCATGCTTTGCTTTGCAGCTCAACCGCTGCAACGGCGTTTGTGTGGGCAAAGAAGATGAATCTTTCCACCGCGCACGGCTAGAAGCCGCTTTGGCACAACTGCATGTAAAAACCTGGCCCTATGCAAGTGCCATCGGTTTGATAGAAAGTACTTCCACTAGAACCGACATACATCTGGTAAATAATTGGTGCTATATGGGCACTGCACAATCGGAAGAAGCCTTGTGGAACTTACTAGACGAATCACCAAGTAAGCCAATTTTCGATAGGGATACTTACAAAATTCTCAGTAAAGCTCTCTTAAAAGGGCAACTTCAGGTAAAAGAATTGCGCAACGCAACGAAAGAGTCTTGATTTCACTACGATTTCGAATTGATAACCTCCGCATCAAATCAATCCAAAAAACTTGTTTTCTTCTTCGAAAATTCCTTCCGCTTGATGAATATCAAGCGCTATTATTAATGCATAACTGTTCGGTCTTCAGCGCAGATCGCCTTTTGACGGTTAAGTAAATCCATCGCTTGGCTATATTGATCTCGAAAGACGTGCGTATATGAAGGTGCATTGAGCGACATCAACAGTTCAGCGATGCTCGTGGTTAAGATTGTCCGCTTTGCAAATTTGCAGCTCTCGCTTTAGGGAGACGCTGATCGATCAAGACCGGAGAAAACCTATGAATGAAGTCGTCATCGTCGCAGCCAGCAGAACCCCCGTAGGTAAATTTGGTGGAACACTCGCCAAGATTGCCGCCTCAGAATTAGGTGCGCATGTCATCAAAGGCTTAATGCAAAAAACTGGTATCGATCCGAAGCTGATTAATGAAGTTATTTTGGGCCAGGTATTGACCGCGGGTGTGGGCCAGAATGCGGCGCGTCAGGCAGTGATTAAAAGCGGCCTACCTGATAGCGTCCCTGGTGTCACTATCAATAAAGTGTGCGGCAGTGGTCTTAAAGCTACCCATTTAGCAGCGCAAGCAATTCGTTGTGGTGATGCCGATATCATCATTGCGGGCGGCCAAGAGAACATGAGCGCCTCGCCGCATGTTTTAAATAATTCTCGCGATGGTTTTCGCATGGGTGATGCGAAGCTCGTTGATACGATGATTGTAGATGGTTTATGGGACGTCTATAACCAATACCACATGGGTATCACCGCAGAAAACGTAGCGAAAAAATTTAGTATCTCGCGCACAGAGCAAGATGAATTTGCACTCGCTTCACAACACAAAGCCGAAGCTGCGCAAAAAGCCGGCAAATTTAAGGATGAAATTTTACCGGTAGCGATCACCAGCAAAAAAGGTAGTACATTTTTCGATAGTGACGAATACATCAAGCATGGAAGCACACTCGATGGTTTGTCGGCACTGCGCCCAGCATTTACTAAAGACGGCTCAGTCACTGCTGGAAATGCTTCAGGCCTAAATGATGGTGCGGCAGCAGTGATGATGATGAGCGCGCAAAAAGCGAGCGAGCTCGGTTTGAAGCCTCTTGCAAAAATACGCGCTTACTCGTCGGCTGGACTCGACCCGAGCATTATGGGCATGGGACCAGTATCAGCCAGCCAGCTCTGCTTAAAAAAAGCGGGTTGGACTCATCACGATTTAGATCTGATGGAAATTAACGAAGCCTTCGCAGCACAAGCGATTGCGGTCAACAAAGAGATGGGCTGGGATACGAGCAAAATTAATGTTAATGGCGGCGCCATCGCCATCGGTCATCCGATTGGTGCGTCGGGTTGCCGCATTCTAGTGACCTTGATACATGAAATGATACGGCGCGATGCGAAGCGCGGCCTCGCCAGTCTCTGTATCGGCGGCGGCATGGGCGTAGCACTCGCCGTAGAACGCTAAAGCAATGCCTGCTGCACGACACACACAGCTTATAAAAACAAATAACTTTAGATAATCAGGAGAAAACATGAGCAGAATTACTTTAGTCACCGGTGGTATGGGCGGCCTCGGCGAGGCTATTTGCATGAAGATGGCTGACATGGGATACGAAGTAGCTACGACCTACTCGCCCGGCAATAGCAAAGTCACTGGTTGGCTAGCTGAAATGAAGGACAAGGGTTATACGTTTCGCGCTTATCCATGCGATGTCGCCAGCTTTGAATCAGCGCAAGAATGCATTGAGAAAGTGGTGAAGGATATGGGTCCCGTTGATGTGCTGGTTAACAATGCCGGTATTACCCGCGATATGACCTTCAAAAAAATGGATTCGACCAATTGGGATGCGGTGATGAAGACTAATCTTGATTCCGTTTTCAATATGACGAAACCCGTTTGCGATGGAATGACGGATCGTGGCTGGGGACGCATCATTAACATCTCATCCGTTAACGGACAAAAAGGTGCCTTTGGCCAAACCAACTATTCTGCAGCCAAGGCAGGCATGCATGGATTTAGCAAAGCACTAGCGCTAGAAGTCGCTCGCAAGGGTGTCACCGTTAACACCATCTCACCGGGTTACATCGGAACAAAAATGGTGACGGCGATTGCACCCGAAGTCTTGGAATCGAAAATTCTTCCGCAAATTCCTATGGGACGATTAGGCAAGCCTGAAGAAGTCGCCGGCTTAGTGGCGTACCTCGCCTCCGATGAAGCGGCGTTTTTGACGGGTGCAAATATTGCGATTAATGGCGGTCAGCACATGCAGTAAGCATCGTAACTATCAGAGATGATTTTAATTCTGGTAGAATTCCGCTCCTGCCTCGGTGGTGGAACTGGTAGACGCGCCGGACTCAAAATCCGGTTCCGAAAGGAGTGACGGTTCGATTCCGTCCCGAGGCACCAAATCGTAGTATCTCAAAACAAGCTCCCTTTACGGGAGCTTGTTTGTTTTTGAGCGTTGATTTTTAGCTGAGGTTTCAGCTGACTATAAATGAATGGTGCGATTGAGAAGACCAACTATCTTGGCAATTGATCAGACTGCATCAAACGTTTTGCTTTGGCGCTGGTTCCGCCGTCGCTTCCTGGGTGACGGTAGTTTCGACTGCTGCAGGCGCTGTCTCTGATGCCGCCGCATCAGATGCAGCACTATCACCCGTCGCTTTATCGCCTTCAGGCGGCGTGACTTCAGCGGCCGGCGTTGCTTCTGCATTCTGAGCATCGGCGCTAGGTGCAGGCAACTCGGCTACGGCAGGATCACCGCTCACTTCTGCAGCCGGGGCAGCTGCGGCAGGCAATGCCTGTTGGGCAGGCTCAGTCGGTTTATCTAAAACTGGCTCTTCTTTTTTATTATCTTTCTTAGCTTTCTTTTGCGGCTGCCTCGAGCGTATATTTTGCGCCATCACCAGAGTTGCAAACAAACCTAGTGCTGCCAACATGATGATCACCGACGTCGGAGTGAAGGTCACTACCGCCATCAGTCCCAATACAAGCAGTATGGCTACTGGCAGCATCGCCAACTCGGCAATAAATACAAAGGGCGTTACAAAGGCAGACATCAGCAAAATAAAGCTAATCCACTGCGCGCTGAAATCTTTGCTAAACATGGCATGCACGCCAACACTCAAAAACAGCAAACCAACAGGAAATCGTACCCACCAATGACCCCAAAAGCGTCGGCTAGCAATGCGTGTATCACTCATGTAACGCTGCTGTTCTTCAATCGCCTCTTCCGTCCATTGCCAATGCTTAGCTTTGACTAATTGAAAACCTTCCGAGTTGAACCAAAAAACCAATCCATACAGCCACAAAATCAAAGGCATGATCCAATCGGCGGGACCTTGGTCAGGACTGAATGCGTAAAGAGTCTGCACTGCGGCCGGCGTACCCAGACTAACCAGTGTTGGGATGGTGGCATTCGACAAGCGCTCTTCTCTGCTGAGAATGATGTAGTCGCCATTAATGCCTGGTTGCTTTTTCATACTTATCACACTTGTTTGGATTGCCGCTTACGCAGCAGAATCACACCATAGGTTGTGAGGCCAGCTAGCAGTATCACTACCGCCACAATGCCTTCCCATGGGAGATTACTAACGACCCAGCCAACAATGGTGAGCAGTAAAACACCCACGACCACTATAAGAACAAGAATCAAGGGCTCACGCCAAGCCCAAAGATTGATAATGGCTACCACCGTTGTACCCACCAGCCATTCACCTGGCATCTGCATCTGATTCAGCACCACAACCCAATACATCAGACCAATCAACACCACCGCAAGCGGCACACGTATCGCTGGATGAAACGCTATGGTCCATTCCTGCTCATCGGGGATGTCCGATACAGGTCTGGGCAAACTCGGCTCAAATAAAACACCTTCGCGTCGCCAACCTCGCCGCTGGCGACTACCAAACCAGCTCAAGATGAATGGCGCGCAAAGCACCCCCACGACGTAAATGCCCAAAGCCCAAATCCATGCACTACCCGGCGCTGCGAACAACGCCTTAATCCCTAGCCAAAGAAATAAGGTAATCAAAACCAATCTCTGCAGCCGACGACCCCAGCGCGCACGAACTTCGTCCGTATCTTGATATTCGGTCATCATCAGGTTTTGCCGCTGCTTCATCACAATGCCCTTGCTTACTTATTCACTTGATGCGATGCCAGTCACAAAGTCTGGAATTGAACGTTCGTAGTGGCTTTTAAAATGCCGGAGAGTAGCTCAATGGTCGTAATTTTTTTAGCAAGCCCGCGCATCTATGCGGCGCAAACTAAGCCAATCAAGGAATCGGCTTCAGTCCTTATATTCTTTACCTAATCACTGTCACGCTTGAATCGATTTAGTTTGATCAGTGAATTCCTTGCATATTTTAGCATTTTGATTCTTATTAGAAACGATAAAAAATCAAGCGCCTTAAGGCTTCCTCTCAACCCACTTATAGCTCACCCTCGCCCACAAACCCACCCCTATTCCTAAGGCTATGGCATGACGAAAGACTGAACTGACAATTTTTGTCTTTTATCGACAATGGTTTGTCTTTAAAACCATTTTTTTGTATTTCAGGCGCGCGCCAATCACAGCGCAAATTTCAATCTGGATTTTTAGCTAAGAATCTGCGCAAGTCTCATCCGAAAATATGATTGATCATCGATCACTTTTATCGATTATCAACTTAGATTTAACTGATGAGCGAAATCAACGTAAACAAATTTTCGTTTGATTCAAAATGATTCAAAACGATTTGCATCATTACGACTCACCCAGAATTAATTTTATG
>JBIIQR010000039.1:0-8043 GCA_044341985.1 Burkholderiaceae bacterium | reverse complement strand
ACGAAGCGCGACTCTTGTCGAATCAATCCATATACCCACGCTTTATCCAAACTCAGCGGCTGAATAGCAGTTTGCATGATGTCGTCATGCGGCGTTGGGAAACGCTGCGTAAAATCTAACTCTACTTTTGCCCGATCGGCTGTTGTTACCATCCGATCCAATACACCGCTCTGGCGAGCAAATTCACCAGCCGCCAATAATTGACGATCATTCAGTTTACGTAACTGCCAATTCCATTCACGATTTCCTTCAAAACGTAAATCAAGATCGAGTAGCTTGAGTGAATTACGAAAGCCAGGGTTCGACATTGCCTCAGACAATTCTTCTGCCGTCGGCGCTGACGGACGCGGTGGCACCGCGAGTTTTTGATTCAACTCTTCCGCCGCCAAAATTCCATAAAAAGTAGGCTGACTGGCGATAGTTTGAAATAATTTTTGCGCATCGTCTGTGTGATGCTGAGCAAGATGAGCACGACCACGCCAGTAAATCCACGTTGGTTCTTTTTGAAGGTCACGCGGCATGCTATCGACAGCACGCGCCACCATAGGCCAATCACCGTCGCGCAAGGCAGCACGAACGCGCCATTGATAGCCATCCTGCGACAAGGTGGCATCCCAGGTCTTACGCCACAAGCTTGCTGCTTCTTTTGAGAGCCCCATAGAAGCATGCAAGGCTATCTGTGCCCAAGCCTGTGCCTGTTCTTCATGGTTTAGTCGAAACAACGATTTATGTAATGCGCGTTCGGCTTTGTCTTGATTGTCTTTCGCCACCCGACCTAAGGCAATGACAAATAATTCACGAACCGCTTGCGATCCTGCTGCACCTCGCTCAACAAATGCAGAGGACCGTTCAATAGCTGGCATCAGCTGACGCTCGCTGACATCAATTAAATACGCAATACGCTTGGCTGCACCCGTTGCGCCATATTCAGCAGCTAGACGAATTTGTCGCCAAACATCATCTTCACTGAACTGCCTGTTCTGATACAGCCGATGAATCAAATCAACGCAGGCTTCACCGTAGCTTTTAGGTTGTACTAATAACTCGCGCGCTGTTTTAACGACGTTTTCGCCTTTCGCAACACGCGATGAAAGTGCGTAGCACTTCACTTGCAAGTCATCATTCAAAACAAACAAGGGATATTGCTCATCAAATAATCGCCAGTCGCGCGCGCGTCCCAAAATCAGCAGCCAGTCATTACGCAAACGATCAGCGATCGCTGTGCCGTCATAACGATTCAGGTAGCTTCGAATTTCACCTTCAGGTGTCGAGACAAGACGCGGATAGAGACGATAATAGTCAACATACGATTGAATCGGGTAATCAGCTAAGCGAGCGGACAAGCGACCGGTATCCCCCATATCGCCGCGCGCCGATGCATCACGCAACATAATGAAATCCGCATCGGCACCGCCGCCGACCAAGATGGCACGTTTAACAGCTGTCGTGGCATCCGCCATAGGAATCAGCGCAGTGACTAGTAATGCCACAGAAAGATGCTGCTTCATGGCCAAAAAAACCGTGCGGGCCCTGCGCATCATCGATACATCCGAAATTTTCATGAATGAATTACTAGATAAAAAAAGAGGTGTAAAAAATTAGAAGTGATGACAAAATTTCATGCCTTTACAACATGCATAGCGTCATTCCTTTATAGTCTCTTAGAATACCATGCAGCATTAAAAACTATCGTCATGAAAGCGGCTATTTTTAGCAATGCAAAACCCAACAAATAAAGTGGAATTACGTCAGCAGCTCATCGCAGCTCGCCGCAACATGGGCGCTGATGCAAAAACTTTGGCAGATGTGCGCATCATGCAGCGACTCTCAGAATGGCTAGATGATCATAAGCCAACATCTATTGGGGCTTATATCGCGATGTCGTCTGAGCCTGAGCTTTTAACTCTTTACGAAACACTAAGTTCACGCGGCATCACACTCACCATGCCCGTGGTTTTGGAAAAGAACCAAGCACTTATCTACGTTCCCTGGCAGCCAGGTGAGCCACTGGCCCGAGATGCTAGTGGAACTATGGCGCCCTCTAAACACGAACACGTACTACAGCCAGCCGTCGTGCTCGCTCCGTGCGTAGGATTTAATGCTCAAGGATTTCGATTAGGTTACGGCGGTGGCTATTTCGATCGCACCTTGGCACAGGAACCAAGGCCGACAGCGATAGGAATCGCTTATGCCATTACTCGCGCTCAGTTTGAGACCGAATCGCACGATATCCCGCTCGATTTAATCATCACGGACTAGCATCGGGCTTTACTACCCGACCACATTTCTACGCCATACTATTTAACCGCGATTGAGTTGCTGCCAAATAGCTGAGGTAGGACCCGCTTGATTTAGCGAATAAAAATGCAAACTTGGTGCGCCACCTTCGAGCAAGCGTTCACACAACGCTGTGACCACGTCTAAACCAAAGGCTCGGATTGCTTGGCTATCATCACCAAAGCTAGCCAGCTTGAGTCGTATCCAACGGGGTATCTCTGCGCCACACATTTCAGAAAAACGCATCAACTGTGTGTAATTTGTAATGGGCATAATGCCTGCCACTACCGGTACATCCACACCCATTTTGTACGCATCATCCACAAAACGAAAATAGGCATCAGCGTTATAGAAATACTGCGTAATGGCTGAATTAGCCCCTGCTTTTACTTTACGCGCAAAATTTTTCAAATCGTCTTGGGGTGATTTAGCCTGCGGATGCATTTCGGGATACGCCGCGGCTTCGATATGAAATAAATCACCCGTTTCAGCGCGAATAAATTCAATCAATTCATTGGCATGATTGAAGTCGCCGGAAGAACCACCAAATCCACTCGGCAAATCGCCACGCAAAGCGACTATGCGGCGTATACCTGCTGTTTTGTATTCAGCCAAAATTTCACGCAAATCAACGCGCGATCGGCCTATGCATGAAATATGCGGCGCGGCGACGTAACCTTCTTTTTGAATGTCGAAAACCGTATCGCGTGTACCCGATTGAGTAGAGCCGCCTGCACCAAAGGTCACTGAAAAATACTCAGGATTTAATTGCCCGAGTGACTGGCGAGTAGCACGCAGCTTATCGGCGCCCTCGCTTGTTTTTGGCGGGAAAAATTCAACGCTGAAGTTGCGCTTAGATACTTTAGATGATTCGACCATTTAATCTCGAATAAATAGCGTAGATAAAGCCCACGAAGCAATGCTGTAGACCACAGCTCCCATCATGGCCGCTCCAAAACTATCCACCTGAAAACCGTTCACAAGATCAGCCACGGCCCAAAACATCAAGCCATTTATCACAAAGATAAACAATCCCAGAGTGAGAAAGGTGACCGGCAAGGTGAGAATTATCAGAATAGGGCGAATGAGTGTATTAACCAATCCGAGAACCAGTGAAGCTACAAGTGCCGTGGAAAAACTGTCTATATGCACGGTATCCACTAAGCGTGGAATGGCAAACAAGACCAGCGTATTTATGAGCCACAACAACAGTAGTCGCATGGTTTGTAGGAGTGATAAAGCAGGTTAAGGGCAAGTCCGCCTGCTACTGAGTAACAGGCGGAACTTGTCATATCCCACAAAACCGTTTCAACAAGCCAAAAACAAACCGGCTATTAATAACGGTAGTGCTCAGGCTTGAATGGGCCCACTTTCTTCACGCCGATGTAATCAGCCTGCTCCTGGCTCAGCTCGCTCAACTGTGCGTTGAGTGTTTTGAGTTGCAGACGCGCGACTTTTTCATCCAAATGCTTAGGCAACGTGTAGACGCCGATTGGATAGTTTTTAGTTTGCGTAAACAGCTCAATCTGAGCGATCGTCTGATTCGCAAAGGATGAACTCATCACGTACGACGGATGGCCAGTACCACAACCCAAGTTCACCAAACGACCTTCGGCCAACAAGATGATGCGTTTACCGTCTGGGAAAATCACGTGATCCACTTGCGGCTTGATGTTTTCCCACTTGAACTGCTTAAGTGAGTCAACTTCAATTTCGTTATCGAAGTGACCGATGTTACAAACGATGGCCTGGTCTTTCATCTTCTTCATGTGCTCAAGCGTAATCACATGGTAGTTACCGGTCGCTGTAACAAAGATGTCCGCATGCTCTGCAGCGTAATCCATAGTTACAACACGGTAGCCTTCCATCGCCGCCTGAAGCGCACAAATCGGATCGATCTCAGTCACCCACACTTGCGCTGACAATGCACGCAGTGCTTGTGCTGAACCCTTGCCCACATCGCCATAACCAGCAACGACAGCAACCTTGCCTGCGATCATGACATCGGTCGCACGTTTGATCGCATCAACTAAAGATTCACGGCAACCGTACAGGTTGTCGAACTTCGATTTGGTTACTGAATCATTGACGTTGATTGCTGGGAAAGCCAACTTTCCTTCTTTATGCATCTGATACAAACGATGCACGCCCGTGGTGGTTTCTTCGGTCACGCCTATGATGTGCGCCAAGCGTGTTGAGTACCAAGTTTTGTCGGTTGCGAGTTTTTTCTTGATTGAATTAAACAAGCAAATCGATTCTTCTGAATCAGGGTTGTCCAACACACTGATGTCTTTTTCTGCACGTGTACCCAGATGCAAAAGCAGAGTGGCATCGCCACCATCATCAAGAATCATGTTGGAATAACCGCCATCCGTCCATTCGAAAATACGATGCGTGTAATCCCAGTACTCATCCAATGTTTCGCCTTTATAGGCAAACACGGGGGTACCGTTAGCAGCAATCGCTGCCGCAGCGTGATCTTGCGTGGAATAGATATTGCAGGAAGCCCAACGAACTTGGGCGCCGAGCGCTTCTAACGTTTGAATCAGCACGGCGGTCTGTATCGTCATGTGTAACGAACCAGTAACGCGCGCGCCTTTCAGCGGTTGTGACGCAGCAAATTCTTGACGAATCGCCATCAAACCAGGCATCTCGGTTTCGGCAATACGCATTTCTTTATTGCCAAAGTCAGCCAGACTGATGTCAGCTACGTGGTAGTCGTGGGTAGTTGCGGATTTTAATACGGCGCTCATCACGCCCTCCTTTTCTTTGAAAAAAAGTAACGTGAGCGCAGTTGCGGTATGAATGTCAAGCCTGGCAGAGTGGGAAACCTGTCGCAACGCTCCTTGACTGGCATTATTTTAATCGAAAATCACTTTGCGTTCACTCTGCCACCAAAAGCACACCCACAGCAAGCCTGAGGCAGCTCCATACTCATGCGCAACAGACACGATGGGCATGCTCAAAACCGACTGATTAAATAAAATTAATTTAACAACCAAAGCGATCCACGCGCAAACGGCCAAACGTTGGCGGCCATTCATCCAAGTCAGTGCAGCGCCCGCCGCCCACAATCCATACAGCACACCGGATAAACCGGCATACCACTGCAAAGATAATTGCAAATACCACAACAAACTGCTAACGCCCATTGCGCTGGTTAGTATCAAGCTCGTTAATTCGAGCGCAGTCATTGATTGACACAACATTTCTACGATTAATAGCAAACCGAATACATTCAATAGCAAGTGAGGCGCATTAAGATGCACCAGATGCGCCGTCAGCAACCGCCACCACTGACCTGCATCGATCGCTTCACGATCCCACAGTAGTAATTTCAGTGAGTTTGGATAGATAGGCGCCACTAAGATAAACAGCACCAGCGTGATAAGTACCGCAAAAAAATTCGCACGCTGGCGATCATTCATATAACGTCGAGGTCGTTTGATAAATTCAGTTTCAGTGCTTGCGTCTACCGCGGCTAGCGCGACTCACAACCAGTAAGCCCGTAATAGCCATTAACCACTCGGCATCGATAGCGCCGCCACCACCCGAACCACCACTGGTGCTAACACCCGAACTAAGCTGTCGGCCTTGCGGCACTTCAACAATAAAACTCATAGCGCTACCCACGGCATCCTGATCGCTGGCTGCGACGCTGATGGTGTGAATCCCCATAGGAGAAGCATGCGCCCACTTGAATACACCCGCAGCGCTCAATGTCGCTCCATCAGGTAATGCAATCGCATGAAACACGGGCTTATCGCCATCGGCATCTGTCGCTAGCAACTTAAGCGTGAGAGTACTTCCAGCAGCTATCTGACGCGTCATAACACTCTGAACGATTGGCGCGCTATTAATACGCACACTGGCACTCGCGTTACTAGTGGCTCCGCTGCTATCCGTTACAAGCACAACAAACTGATAAATACCCGTAGCAGGCGCTACAAAACTGGCATTAGCTGTATTGGCATTTAAAACGCTAACAGGAATTTTGTTGGATGGCGATGCATGCCATACATAACTGGTGACCTGTTGACCGCTAGGCGAAATAGCGCTGGCATCTAAATTCACCAGCTCTCCGGACGCGACCACTTGAGAAAGTTTAGACATGTGTATAGCAGGCGCAATCGATGTCAGCGCTGCATACACATCGAGAATACCTGCACCACACATGCCGCTATTTGCACGCAAGAGACAAGCACTGCCTGCGGGAAAAGTTCGTGCTGAAGCACGCAATAAAGAAACCACTTCATCACGTGATAACGATGGATTAAGTGACAACATCAACGCAATCGCACCGGCTACGTGAGGTGCTGCCATGCTGGTGCCATATTTAATCGAATAGCTATCCGAAGCGGGCCTGCTTGCTCCTGTATTGCCGAGTGAATAAATTCCCAAGCCATTGGATGAATATATTTCTACGCAATTGTGCGAGAGTGTTCCACAACCACCACCAGGTGCACTAATTAATGTTTGTACACCGAGGTTGGCATACGCGGCACTATCACCGTCAACGCTATGCGCAGTCACTGCAAGTGTACCCGCGCAATTCGCAGGTTGATTCACGCTGTTAAAACCACCATTGCCATTAGATACCACCACGATCGCGCCAGCCGCATTCACATCATTAATCGCTGCTTGAAACGCTCGCGAACACCTGCCTGCTATACCCAAACTTAAATTGATTATGCGAGCTGGGTACGCATTTTTAGGTGCACCTGGAACAGTCAAGCCTGCAGCCCAGCGCATTCCATCAATGATGTCGGAGGTATATCCACCACACTTACCGAGCACTCTGACAGGCACTATCCGCACATTGGGTGCGACACCGGTGCCGTACAAACCATTGTTCATTAACGCAGCAATAATTCCCATCACGTGCGTGCCGTGCCAACTTGATCGCGCAGCGGCTGCCCCTCTGCCGCATTCATTCGCCACAACAGCATCACCGGGATCGCTTGCATCAGCATCACGGCCATTCCCATCATTCGCCATCGCCGCACTACTAACAAAGTCATAGCCAGGCAGCACGGCCTGCAAATCAGAATGAGGACGATAGCCTGTATCAAGCACCGCCACATCCACTGTTCCATTGCCAAGCGTGATATCCCATGCAGGTGGCAGATCGGCACCTCCGGCGTTGCTACCTATCGGTGTCATGAAATGCCATTGACCGGGCGTCCCTAAATAACCCGGATCATTCGGCATAAAAGCATGCGCTTGCATACGCACGTCGGGCTCGACGGATTCAATTTCAGTATTTGTGGAGAGCTTGGCAGCCAGTGCGTGCGCTTCATCTATAGAAACGGCTCTATCCAACTTGAGTAAATGTGACTTACCCGATAGCTGACGCTCAATACGTAGTGAGGTTGCCGCGATACTTGATAGATGACTATCGTTACGACGCTCAAGTTGTTCGCTAAGTTTTTTACCTTTAATTGCGCGCGGGGTAATGATGAGATGATTGACCTCCATGGGCTCGACGATCTGACCCGATGATGTCGCTTGTAAGCCAGCTTTTGATTGAGGCGCGGTATCTTGCGCAAACCCAGTAACACTCAACGCTAACTGCACAATTAGCGATGCAAACACAGCGCGGCTCATCAACACACGCTGACGCAAAATAATGGACATAGTCAAAGCACTGCAACAAATTAATGCGATTGACTGTAGCAGCAGCTATTTTTTATACCGCTCAGAAAAGAACACGTATTACGGCTCTATTCAACTTTGACGTCCTAACAAAGAAAAAGGGCAGGCAGC
>JBIIQR010000075.1:0-6381 GCA_044341985.1 Burkholderiaceae bacterium | reverse complement strand
TGCGGCTAGGGTATATCCCAGCGTGAAATGAACAATTTTTAATTCGCTTATTTCTGCAGTTAGGTAGGCCCCGAAAAAGCAAATGACCAATAGCCAATGGATAAGGCGTACCGGTAAATCCCAGATAAGAACGTTGTGCGAACGGTCGTCCATTACTACACTCCTCAAAGAGTGATAAGTATATGAATGGCTCTTTAAAAATTCCTTGTCATTAGTCAATGTAACTCGACAAATAAACTTGTAGGTAGAGGCAGGGATCGCAGGGATCAGATTGTTTTGAAGTCGTGGCCGAGGAAGTTTACATCCCACAAATGAAAATCCCTAGGTATCTCTACCGAGGGACTGCACTGCAAACGACAATTATTTAATCGTCACCAGATAAATCTTTACAGTCGTTTTACCTACATTTTTGATGGCGTATGGAGCTTGATCTTCAGGCTTGTCAAGATACAGCGCATCACCCGTCTTTAGCGTTACAGGGACAGTTTTGCCGTCGGGGTAGTGACGTTCCAGTTTGCCGCCTTGGATGACATAGGCTGCTCTCGCACCGGGTCTTGCAACGCTAGGCGATTCGCCTCCGGCTTCCAAACTCCAGAGCACGCCAACGGCTTTGTCGCTCTTAAAAACTTCTTTAAGCGCAGGCGCGGGAGCATCTGCTGCCAGCAATGCCGGTGAAGAAAATACAAAAACCGCAGAAGATATCAAAAAGAGAATGGTTTTTTTCATTGTAATCCTTTCGAAAAGTGGGTTAACACGTACTGCTGATAAAAATAATAGCGGATTTTTATGACATCTGGTCAAAAGCTGATAATTATGTAAACCTGCTGCCGACTTAAAACCCCTGCAACATACATCCATACAAATCATCTGCACCAACTTGTCCACCTTTAAGTAAGATTTCTTTGCCGTTGATAAGTGGATCATTTGAAATTAATGTGCAGACATGCGCATTCTGTTTGAAGTGACTGGCTTTGATTTCCAGTGCAATAGCGCCTAACTGGCGCATGGTAAAGCTCGACGAATCGCCTCCTGCCACAACTAAGCGCGTGAGTCCTGCACGCGCTAGCGCTGTATGCGCGAGTCGTGAGTACAGCAAACCGATACGGTTCGCTATATAGGCGGGTGTTGAAACGTTAGCAGGTAATTTATCGATTACAGCAGCGAGATGATGATCGTCAGGACCTTTTGCTGTGTAGATGACCATGCTTTTGCCGGCAGAGAGGGCATTCAGCATTTGGTCTTCTAGCACTTGCAAAGTACGTTCATCAGTGCTGATGAGTTGTTCCGGTGTGATGCGTATTTCTTGAAAGCCTGCAGCAATAGCCCAATCGATTTGCGCAGCTGATAGAGCAGAACAACTGCCCGATAACACTAACAAACGATCTACAGGTGCTAGCTTGTGTGTTGGCTGGGGTGCTGCAATTTGATTTTTTTCACGCAGATGGGTACCTAGCGCATGAGCCAAGCCTTGCGCTGCCATTGCGCATATGGTGCGCGTGCGTGCTAGCTGCCACAAACTAGCGGCACCTGTAATGACTTGCTGTTGCGTGTAGCCGTCAAATACCGCGCTATCATCATGGGCAATCAGCGTGCTGAGCGCGTTGGGATTTTTTTCAAGTTCATCCAGCAGGCGTAAATCAATTAAACGTGTCGGTTTAAACCCTTGATCGGCGAGTATTTTTGCAAGATCAGATTCATGCATAGGTGTGACCGGATGGCGAGACATCACCGGATGCCTATCTAGTCGATACACCTGATTGCCAGCGCGTGCGTAGTGATGGCCAAATAAGGTATAGCGACCAAATTCTGGTGTCGCAGAAAACACCGGTACGAAACTTTGTGGCCATACACGACGCATCAGTTGTATGGCCTCGCCTAAACTGCCTATCGATGGTGATGAATCAAACGTCGAGCAGCATTTGTATTGAATGAAATTTACACCTAGCTGCTGAAAATTTTCTAACACGGGCAGTAATTCATCGGCCATCTGCTCAGGCGGTAGAGAGCGTGCAGTGCCAGCAATACCGATCACGTCGTAGTGTTGAGCGGCCTTTTTTAATGCGTCATGGGTTGGATTAGAAAAAAACAGTAAGGTACGTAAACCGTGCCGGGCATATTGCGCAGCATTATCAGAAGCACCGGTGAAATCATCGCCGTAAAAAGCAAGCCGTATCATAAAAAATAGAGGGTGCTGTTGGAGGTTGTGTCATCACTTAGCCATACTCAGTATGGCTGCATTATCCGGCGAATTTTTCTAATGCTTCTCTGAGCTCGCGGTGTGTTTTTGCAGCGACCTCAAGCGGCACGTTATTCATCGCCGCCTCCCATGATTGTCTGAGCGCGGCAACGCCTGCTGCAATGCCACCGGGGTGAGCGAATAGTCCACCACCGGCAAGGTAAATCAGATCCGTTGATTGCAATGCAGCCCACGTGCCCGGTGCTTGATTCACCGTTTGCCCTGATGAAAATACCGGTATGACAGTACAAGGTTTATGTTTGAATAGAGGTACAAAACATTCGCGTGCTGAGGCAATCACGCTTTCATCGTTTTCTTGAAATTTGTTGGCTAAGCCGTTCACGTGCATTTGATCTGTACCGGCTAAACGCCACAGCTTTTGATACGCCATGTAAGACCATCCATCTTTCAGATAGCCCCAGCCATTACGGTGTGCATGTATAGGTAGCTGTGCATGTTTACGAAAAGCGTTAAAGCCCGTTAGCCCCACTGAGTTGAGACTTAGCATGGTCAAGGTGCCGCCGAGAGAGAGAACGAGATCATGCCGTCGTTTCATCTCATCGAGCTCACCAGTTAGGTTAAATGCATACATAACTTTTTTACCGCTGCGATCAGCATGGCGATTAATGACATTCATCACCTTTCGAGCGCGGTCATCGAATGGACATGCTGGGCCATCTGCTTGTAGTTCATCATCTTTAATAAAATCAACACCGGCAGCGCACAACTGATCAACAAATTCTGCTGTGCCATCAGCCGACAAACCCACTGAGGGTTTGATGATGGTACCTACTATTGGACCATCAGCCACTCCAGCTAAGCGGCGCGTGCCAGCGATACCAAATGCCGGGCCTGGATAAGCAGCCGCAAATTCGTCAGGTAGTTCGATATCAAGTAGACGTAACTTGGCGACGTGCTTGAGTTCATAAAGATTGCCAGCAACGGTGGCTAACAAATTCGGTAGTGACGCGCCCAAGTTTTGTAAAGGCCACGAGAGTTTGAGTAGATAGCGTTTGTTAGGTACAGCGCAGAGATCATTCAGTGTAGTGATTTGCCAGGTGGCAGCTGCACGAGCTTTGAGTGCTTCATCTTCACCGGGAATAGCAACGAAGGTGCCGGATGACTGCTCGCCCGCGATGATGTCCGCGGCACGTTCAGGCGCAATAGCCGTGTCTAACTCATAGGTAGCATTGATCGTGGAAGTCATAGTCGATTCGACTCAAAATTTTATTTAGATACCGCGCGCACCGGAGGCAAGAAAGCCGCCATCCACTGGCATAGAAATACCTGTGATGTAGGACGCTTGTTCGGATGCGAGGAAGGCGACCGCGGCCGCAACTTCCGATACGGTGCCATAGCGATTCATGGGGATAGCGCTGGAATACTCTTGCTTAAATTTTGCAGTGTGTAGCAGCTTAGTCATCGGTGTATCAACCGGGCCGGGCGAGATGGCATTGGCAGTAATACCATGCTCTGCGAGTTCAACCGCCATTTGGCGAGTTAATGCGATTACTGCACCCTTAGAGGTACCGTAGGCTGTGCGTCCGCTACCAACAGCACGCATACCTGCGACGGAAGCGATATTGATAATGCGTCCCCACTGATGTTTGATCATGATGCGTGCGGCATGCTGGCTGCACAAAAGTGTGCCGGTGACATTGATCTTCATCGTTTGCTCAAAATTATCGAGCGGGAAGTCAAGGAAAGGGGACACCTTCGCGATACCAGCGCAGTTCACCAAGACATCGCAGCGACTAAAACGCTGCTCAATCGCGCTGAATGCGGCAACGATGGAGGCAGGATCACCGACATCAATCGATACCGAACTAGCGGAGAGACCAGCTTTAGTCAGTGAATCAGATGTTTGCGCGGCGGTGTCGGTATCGCGATCAGCGATCACCACATGCAGGCCATGATGGGCGAGTTGCTCGGCGCATTCTGCGCCTATGCCCATGGCACCTCCGGTAATGACGGCAACACGTTGCTTCGACATCTATTGCTCCTTACGGACTCTGTCCGCTTATTATTATTTTAAGTACGATTTCCGATATGTGAAATACGCTTGATGGGGCGCTTCAAACAGCATTAGAACACTATAGCAAATGCGGGGTCTAGTTTTGAGATGGGCTCAGGCAAAAAAGAGCCCGCGACAGGCGGGCTCGATAACAAGAAAAAAGCGGGAAGTTTAAAAATTAAGGGACGCCTTAACGCCCATGATCCAGTTTCGTCCGGGTGCCGGCTCATAGAAACGGCTGTTCGCGTCATTCACACGAACAGAACCGACATACTTTTCATCGAATATGTTGTCGATGCGAGCATATTCGGTGAGCGTCCAATCGTTGTAACGCTGGCGGAATTGGCCACGTAAGCTGAAGATGGTGTACTCGTCAACGCTAGCACTGTTAGCGTCATTCACATACACCTTGCTGTTGTAGCGCATTTCCAGTGCAGTTTGGAAGCCGATAGGTTGGTGTTTCCAGGCTATCTCACCGAACAACTGTGATCGGTACGTTCCTGGAATCGAGCTGCCCGGGTTATAGCTCGAGCCCGAATCAAACGTCGCGTCCAAGTAGGTATAGGCAGTGTACAAAGAGAGATTGTTGTCGAGCAGCGTCTCAGCCGATAGTTCTACACCTTGTCGCGTGGTCTTGCCGGCATTGCGGTAAGTGGCATAAGTACCGCCAACATTCGTTACGATCTCATTTTCGGTGTTGATATTAAACAGAGCGATATTGGCACGCGTATTGTCCGATACGTACCACTTGCTACCAACTTCAATATTCGTGCTGGTGGCAGGCTTGAGACCCAGATTAGGACCGTTACCCGTGGTATCGCTGTACGAGATCTCGATCATGGTCGGTGTCTCAAAGCCTTTGCCTACGTTCGCATAGAAATTCAGTGCAGGCGTTGCTTTGAAGACGGCACCAATCACAGGAATGGTTTTATCAAAACTCGTTGCTCCGGTACCGTTGCCATTGGTCGTGGGCAGGTGATCTTTGACCGTTTGCTTCAATCGGGTGTGTCGTATGCCTGCATGAATATCCCAGCGTTCATCGACAGACCATAAGCCTTGCACATACTGATCAATGTTGTTTGCTTTTTGTGTTTCATCGCGGGTTGCTGAGCCGGTGACTACGCCTGCGTTTGCGGGTGAATCTGTTCGCGCATCGTCCATGAAGCCTACATTCAGCCCCGCCGTTGCTGTGTACGGACGAGCGAGTATCGTGCCACGATGGGTCATGCGTAATTCGGCGCCATAAAAATTACGCGCAATCACGCTCTCACGACCTGCTGCACCACCGGTTGACAGGTATTGTGAATTATCACGCTGTCCGACGTAAGCAATTGCATTCAGCGTGTTCTGAGAATCCAGAATTTTTTCGAGATTAAAGCCGACCTGTGTGTTGCTGCGCATAACACGCGCGTTGGCAGCAACGTTGTTTGGTGAGGCCATTTTGTAATTGGTGTTCAGATTGGCAGCAGTCAGACCACCCGGATCCAGGGCTTGCTGGTCGAACCAGTTAATGAGCGTAGTGAGCTTGGTGTCGTCGGACAGTTTGACGCCGAGCTTTGCGGTTGCCTGACGTTTTTCATTCGTACTCTGAGCGCGGTAGCCATCGGATTCAAAATTTGAGTAGTTCAGCAAATACTCAACACCTTGGCGCGTACCCGCCGCTTGAACAGATTCACGGCGTGTGCCGAAGCTGCCGAATAGCACGTCGCCGCTGACTTCGGGTGTTTTTGGTGCAGGACGTGTGAACATCTGAATCACACCGCCGGAAGAATTACCATACATTGCCGAGAAAGGGCCGCGCATGACTTCGATGCTGCCTATCGTGTCGAGGTCAACGCTGCCAGGGTTGCCAATGCCATCGGGCATGGAGAGTGGAATGCCATCGACATAGATGCGAATGCCACGCACACCAAACGCTGAGCGGGCACCAAAGCCGCGCGATGAAATTTGAGGATCCTGCGCCATTTGATTACGATTTTGCGCAGTGATACCAGGCACGCGTGCCAGGCTCTCGGAGAGCGTCATTCGGAGTTGACTGTTTTCGATAGAAGATTTCTCGACCTTATCGATTGCCATGGGCAAGTCATATCTGTCTTGTTCTTAGAGAGTTGCTGTGTCTTAGTAGGTTGTG
>JBIIQR010000038.1:0-8139 GCA_044341985.1 Burkholderiaceae bacterium | reverse complement strand
GGTCATCTGCATTTAGTCAGGCCGATGTGAATGCGGTGATGAGCCTGTTCGCGCCGGATGCTGTTTTTTTAGGGACAAGTAGCAAAGCTATCGTTGCAGGCACTGAGGGCATCAAACTCTATTTCGACAATAGCTTATTGGGATCTAAACGCTACGTCTCTGTGCTAACGGATATCCACGTCACTACCTTGAGCGATGACATGGCCATGGTCACCGCACTCAACACAATAACCATCACGGAAAACAATCACTCAGACGATGTGCTGGGTCGCTTAAGCATCGCTGCACGAAAAC
Organism: Burkholderiaceae bacterium; assembly: GCA_044341985.1. Lineage (GTDB taxonomy): Bacteria > Pseudomonadota > Gammaproteobacteria > Burkholderiales > Burkholderiaceae_D > Pernthalerella. Next base: position 7,845 of record JBIIQR010000038.1, on the reverse strand, counting down.
ACGAAGGTGAATGGAAGATCGCGCATTTTCATCGCTCTGCCATGCCAGAATAATCGCGCAGCGATTCACTTACTTTAATTAATCGTTCTTGATAACGATAGTGGGAAATTTGCTACTCAGGTCTTTGGCTTTTTCAGCCACCTTAACAGCAAGCTTGCGCGCAATTTTTTTATAAATCTGCGCAGTCTGTCCATCCGGATCGGCGACGACGGTGGGTTTACCCGAATCAGCCTGCTGACGAATCGACATCGTTAATGGCAAGGCTCCGAGAAAATCAACGCCATACTCTTGGCACATCTTGGCACCTCCGCCCTCACCGAACACGGCTTCTGCATGACCGCAATTACTGCAAATGTGCGTGCTCATGTTTTCAATAATGCCAAGAATAGGAATACCGACTTTTTCAAACATCTTTAAACCTTTGCGTGCATCGAGCAGCGCAATATCCTGCGGCGTGGTGACTATCACCGCACCCGTGACCGGAACTTTTTGCGATAACGTAAGTTGGATATCGCCGGTGCCGGGTGGCATATCAACGACTAAATAATCTAAATCGCGCCAGTTAGTTAGTTCTAAAAGCTGCTGCAAAGCCTGAGTAACCATAGGGCCACGCCACACCATGGGCTGATCAGGGTCGATCATGAAACCAATCGATGCCACCTGCACGCCATAGTTTTCTAAAGGCTCCATGGTTTTACCGTCATGCGAGTCGGGTTTGCCAGTTACGCCCATCATCATCGGTTGTGAAGGACCATAGATATCCGCGTCGAGCAAACCAACGCTTGCGCCTTCTGCTGCCAATGCCAGCGCGAGGTTAACGGCGGTAGTTGATTTACCGACGCCGCCCTTACCAGAAGCGACAGCGATAATATTACGCACATTGGGCATTAACTTAACCCCGCGTTGCACGGCATGGGCCACGATTTTTGCTGACACGTTGATGCTAACCTTGCCGACACCAGGAATCGCCTGAATCGCCTTGACGGCGCGCTCGCGCAGCTCATCCATCTGGCTTTTAGCGGGATACCCCAGCTCGATATCGAGCTGAACATCGGTGCCGTTAATTTGAATATTTTTGGCCGATTTACTGCTGATGAAATCTTTGTCTGTGTTCGGGTCAATAACTTGCGACAAAGCGCCGCGCACGAGTTCAAGGGTGATGCTCATTACTTCTCCTGATAAATAGAGCACTAAGGAAAGACTGAATAAACAGCGTCTCCCGAAGTCTAAACGACTGCTCCAAAAACGTCAGAGGGCAGGCACAAAGGCCTGCCCTCTGTACGACGACACGGCGTCGTTTATTTAAAAAGTACCGCTGATTTTTGCAGCGTTACCCAAATGCCATACGCTAATGGCAGACCCACAGCCAACCAAGCTATCGGCGCAATCGCTGCATTGCTGCTGCTTTCGCCACCGCTACCTGTTGTTGCTGAAGCCAGCGTACGCTCGTGTGCCAATTGTTTTTCATGCGCGAGTTCTGCATCGGTCATGAAATGTTTATCAGCAACGGGACGAACCAACAAGTTAGCGATTAGACCAACCACCAACATCGCTGCCAGCACATAAAAAATAGGGCCATAAATCTGATCAAACGGAATTTTTTGCTCGAGTCTTACGTCATGCATGTAGTTGACGACGACGGGACCCAAAATTCCTGCGGTTGACCAAGCGGTAAGCAAACGACCATGAATCGCACCCACAAACTGCGTGCCAAACATATCCGCCAGATACGCTGGAATAGTCGCGAAGCCACCGCCATACATCGACGCAATAATGCAAAAACAAAAAACGAATATAGGTAGTGATTTCCAACCTGCGGCGGTCGCAGCAAGCACATACATGGCTATACCGAGAATGAAGAAAATAACGTAGGTTGGTTTACGACCTAATTTATCGGACGATGACGCCCATACAAATCGTCCACCGATATTGAATAAAGAAATCAAACCCACAAAGCCCGCACCAATCGCCACAGCGCCGGCGAGTAATTCTTTATTTAATTTGAGGTCTGCAAAACCAATATCTGGCTGACTAATCAATGCGCCAGCAAAGGTCTCTTGCAACATCGGTGATGCAGCGCCGATGATGCCGATACCCGCCGATACGTTCATGCAGAGAATCACCCACAGCAACCAAAACTGCGGGGTCTTGTGCGCATTTTTAAGATGAACATGGTGGGTAGCGATCATTGCATTTGATCCGGCTGACGCAGGTGGTTCCCAGCCTGCCGGTTTCCATCCTGTTGCTGGTACGCGATAGCCAAATGCGCCGGCAAACATGAACACGGAATAGACAATCGCCAAGGTAACAAATGTTTGCCAAACGCCGGGGTCGCCCGGGGTGGCAAATTTACCCATTAACAGGGTCGCTAGCGGTGAACCTATCATCGCGCCGCCACCAAAGCCCATGATGGCCATACCGGTCGCCATACCGCGTCGATCGGGGAACCATTTAATTAGGGTCGATACGGGCGAGATATAGCCCAAACCTAAGCCCACACCGCCAATCACGCCTGAGCCTAACCACATCATCCAAATTTGATGTTGATGGACGCCCAAGGCAGAAATCAGTAAGCCGCCACACCAGCAAATGGCTGATACAACACCGGCTTTACGTGGGCCAGCGCGTTCTAGCCAACCACCCCAGATCGCGGCTGAACAGCCCAGCAAAACGAAAAAGAGTGTGTACATCCAGCCCAGATCAAATTGGGTCCAGTTACAGTCGGTCGCAAATAAAGCACGTCCGGTACCTGCCAGCTTGTCGCCAAAGGTAGTCGCCCCGGCAGCACAAGCCGCCAGCGGCGTGCCATCAGGGCCTATTAGCGCATTGCCCAAGGGCTTCCAAAACACGGAAAAGCCATAGGCCATGCCAATACACAGATGAATCGCTAGGGCTGCAGGCGGAACCAACCAACGGTTAAAGCCGGAGCCAGCGATCGTATTTTCTTTCGCCAGTAAATCTGAAATACCCATATCTCCTCCTGAGGTTGACCCTTGAAAAGCGGCCTTTATATGATTTTTTTTGCAGTTCTAGTCTGCACCTACGCAAGTCTGTCTGATACATTGTTGCGCTTGTCCAGCGCGGAAACTAGCACCGCGCCCCCTAATCCGCAATATGCAAAACTTATCATAATGTTTAAGGTCAAGATCAACCCGCACTGGGAAATTAAACAGGACCAGGGCAAAGCCCTCGATACAGCCGTTCTTTTGTCGCTTCTTCGGGCCATAGAAGAAACTGGCTCGATCGCTCGCGCAGCCCAAGCTGTCAGCCTTTCGTATCGCTATGCTTGGGGTTTGCTGCGCGAGGCGGAAGCCTTATTTGGTCACAGCCTAATGCAAACCGGCCGGGGCCGGGGAACGCAACTCTCACCTCTTGCCGAAAAACTCATCTGGGCGGATAGGCGCGTAACAGCACGACTCTCTCCTACGCTCGATAGCCTGGCCTCTGAACTGGAAACCGAACTCGGCAAGACCGTGGGCAGTCACGGCTCGATGATTCGTTTGGATGCCAGCCATGGCTTTGCCGTCGCAGCGTTTTTAAAGCAAGCAAGTGAAACTGGCCTGTCGATTGATCTGCGTTATCGCAACAGCACCGATGCCGTCGCCTCGCTCTCGCGTGGGGAATCGGATATGGCGGGCTTTCATGTGCCCTTGGGAGAATTTGAAGCACTCGCCATGGAGCGTTACCGCCGCTGGCTCGATCCTAAAACACATCAACTGATTCATCTCGCTGTGCGTTCGCAAGGATTATTTGTTAATCCGGGCAATCCACTCAATATTCAAAGCATCGATGATCTTACTCGTACCGACGTACGTTTCGTCAACCGACAAGCAGGCTCAGGGACACGCATGCTGCTCGAATTGATGATGCTTCGCAAAAACATCTCACCCGCGCAAATTAACGGTTTCGAAAATACTGAATTTACTCACTCAGCTGTCGCCGCTTTTATTGCCAGCGGCATGGCCGACGTGGGCTTCGGCGTACAAACAGCGGCTGAACGTTTTAAGCTCGACTTCATACCCTTAGTGAGTGAACGTTATTTCTTTGCAGCCAACGCAGAGGTGTTGAATCAACCGCACATGAGTCTATTAGTCTCCGTGTTGCGCTCGTCAGGCTTTCGTGAAGTCGTTAATCTGCTACCGGGATATGACGCTAGCAATACCGGAGAAATCCTTACATTAAGCGAAGCTTTTAGTCAGTCTTAAACATACTTAACACACGGCTTGAATGACATTTTCGACCAACGATATCAGCGGACTCATCTTAGCCGGTGGTCGTAGCACTCGTATGGGTGGTCGTGACAAGGGATTACAACTCCTTGATGGTCAACCCATGATCACTCACATCATTGAGCGACTGCAACCGCAAGTGGGACACTTACTCATCAACGCCAATCAGAACCTTGATGCCTATAAAGTCTTCGGACTGCCTATCATCACCGATGATATTGGTGATTTCGTCGGCCCGCTCGCTGGACTGCATGCCGGATTACATCATTGCACCTCACCTTACCTGCTTAGCGTGCCTTGTGATTGCCCTTTTGTTCCCACCGATTTAACTCGCCGACTTGGCGATGCGCTGGTTTCATCAGGCGCTAACCTCGCCTATGCCGTCACGCTCAATCAGAATCAGACAGAACATCACCCGGTATTCTGTCTGCTAAAGCGTGATGCCATGGTCGGGCTAGGTGACTACATCAGCGAAGGTGGCCGCAAAGTACTGACGTGGGTGTCGAGCCAACCCCATATTCAGGTTCGCTTCGATGATCACACAGCGTTTTTAAATATAAACGCACCCGACGATCTGAAAGCTATCAATGAGTCGCGTTGAGCTTAGGTTTGAAATGCTTATCGCTGATCCTGAACTTTCCACGTTGATCACCCATTAAATGACGTAGCTCTGCAATCGATAAGGTACTCACCTCGTGCATACGAATTAATAAAGATGCGGTGACGGGCAAACGTCGGTGACGTATCTTGCTAATGACGGGTGGTGACACCTCCAGCGCGCGCGATAGCGCCGCATCATTTTTAAGACTCAACTTGCTGATTAATGAGGCCAATAAACGATCAGGATCGTAGTGATATTTCGGTTGAATAGTTTGATGTTCCATGGTGTCCTCGAATGTGTTTTAAAGGCAAAGCGATTCTCGCTTTGTGCACTTTATTGTTATTGAGACTCCACAACTTTCGTAGTGCATTGCAAAGATTTACTCTAACCTACTGCGTCAACTCAACGAGTCACTAATAGGTAAAGCCGTTTTGTACTTCACCTGTTTGAGGGCAAAACTGGACTTAATATTCTTAATGCCCGGTATGCGCGTAAGGTTGTGAAGAATGAAGCGCTCTAAGGCTTGCAAATCAGGGACAACGATACGCAGCAAATAATCTTCGTCGCCGGTCATCAGATAGACCTCCATCACTTCATCGAAATGACTCACCGCTTTTTCAAAACGCTCTAACGCGGCGGCCTCTTGCTTCTCCAGCGAGACGCGCACGAACACATTCACCTTCAAACCCAAGGCATGCGGATCGACTAACGCAACGTAATCGGAGATAACGCCGTCAGCTTCGAGTTTTTTGACACGCGCCAAGGTGGGCGACGGCGAGAGACTCACTTTGGCAGCCAACTCCACGTTGGTTAGACTGGCATCCTGCTGCAAACACTTTAAAATCTTCAGATCTGTTATATCTAGATTTTCCATCGTTAAAATCCCAATAGTTGTCTTATTTCAGCATTTTATGCTGTATAAATAGACTATGGCGAACTTTTCAGCAGCACCTGCTGAAGAAAATAGACTACCTTTATGGCATTCATTACCCCTCCCTTTTGATTGCCATGGATATGAGCACGCCCGACCATCTGGTTCGCCACAACGACACTGACGAACAAGAAACTGCTGAATGGATCGCCGCCCTAGAATCGGTGCTTACGAGCGCAGGCCCTGAACGAGCGCGTTTTCTACTTTCCAAGCTCTCTGCAGCGGCGCGTGATGCTGGTCTGAATTGGCGTGACGCGCGCATAACGCCTTACATCAACACCATTCGGGCGACTGATGAGCCCGCCTATCCGGGTGGCTCGGATGCGGTTGATCTGGAAGAACGTATCGCCAGCATCTTGCGTTGGAACGCGCTGGCCATGGTGGTGCGTGCCAATCGCGCCTATGGTGAATTAGGTGGACACATTGCCAGCTATGCCTCAGCGGCTGATTTATTTGAAGTCGGTTTTAATCATTTTTTCCGTGCGCGAACGGCTGAGTTTGGTGGCGATTTAATTTACTTTCAGCCGCATTCAGCACCAGGGATTTATGCGCGCGCTTTTCTTGAAGGACGAATGAGCGAAGATAATCTCTCTCACTACCGTCAAGAGATACAAGCGAAAGAGCGTGGCATTCAAGGTTTATCGTCCTATCCCCATCCGTGGCTAATGCCCGACTTCTGGCAATTTCCAACTGGCTCTATGGGATTGGGCCCGATCAGCGCGATTTACCAAGCGCGCTTCATGCGTTATCTCGAGCATCGCGGATTAATGGCGGCTCAACCACGCAAAGTATGGGGCGTATTTGGCGATGGTGAAATGGATGAACCTGAATCTCTCGCGGCGTTGTCATTAGCCTCACGCGAAAAACTAGATAACTTAGTCTTCGTTATTAACTGTAACTTGCAACGACTCGATGGCCCAGTGCGCGGTAATGGACATATCGTCGATGAACTCGAAACACTGTTTGGCGGTGCAGGCTGGAATGTCATCAAATTACTGTGGGGCTCGGATTGGGATCCTTTGTTTGCGCGCGATCACACGGGTGATTTAGTGGATGCCTTAAATCGTACGGTCGATGGTCAACTGCAAACCTTTGCAGCGAATGATGGCGCATTTAATCGCGAACATTTTTTTGGTCAAAACCCTGCCCTCAAAGCGATAGGCGATACGCTCACTGACGATGAGATTGATCGACTAAAGCGTGGCGGTCATGATATGCGCAAGATTTATGCGGCCTATCACGCAGCCGCTAATCACAATGGCAGACCGACAGTGATTTTGGCTCAAACCAAAAAAGGCTTTGGCATGGGAGCTGCGGGCCAAGGAAAAATGACGACGCATCAACAGAAAAAACTCGAGCTCGATGATCTGCTCGAATTTCGTGATCGATTCAAACTTCCACTCAACGACGCGCAAATCGAAAAACTGGAATTCTGCAAACCCGCATCCGATAGCGAAGTAATGCGCCATTTGCAAGAGCGCCGTCAACAACTCGGCGGCTATCTTCCGCAACGTATTACCAGCCCGAATCAAATCACACTTCCCGACATTGCTAGCCATGCAAAATTTGCCTTGGATGCTGATGGTAAAGAAATGTCAACGACGATGGCCTTAGTACGCATCATGGGTAATTTGTTGAAAGATGCAGAACTCGGTAAACATGTTGTGCCTGTCGTTGCCGATGAAGCTCGCACCTTTGGTATGGCGAATTTATTTCGCCAAGTGGGTATCTATTCAGCGCAAGGTCAGCTGTATCAACCTGAAGATATAGGCTCGATTCTTTACTACCGCGAAGCCACCGATGGTCAGATTTTAGAAGAAGGTATTACTGAAGCGGGCGCGATTTCATCGTGGACCGCTGCGGCAACGAGTTACGCAGTACATGGTTTACCTATGCTGCCGTTTTATATTTATTACTCAATGTTTGGTTTTCAACGCATTGGTGATTTGATCTGGGCCGCCGCGGATCAACGCGCCCGTGGATTTTTGATTGGTGCTACGTCGGGCCGCACCACGCTGGGCGGGGAAGGATTGCAGCATCAAGATGGCAGCAGTCATTTAGTCTCGGCCACGATACCTAACTGT
>JBIIQR010000037.1:0-8159 GCA_044341985.1 Burkholderiaceae bacterium | reverse complement strand
TCTGATCTCATGTTCAGACAGCTTCATATGCTCAAGCAGTTTATAGAAGCAGAGTAGTTGCTTGGTCAGATATAGCCGCGAGATCAGCCACAGACGTAAGGCCTATCTCGTTGGTTCGATGACCAGATGGCGAAAGCCTAACGCGCAGGGGGGGGATTTTAATGCGAGGCGCAACCTGCGCCTTGCTTGACCATGGGTGTATCGCGACCTACTTCAGGTTTGAAACCTGCGGCTTCGAGTCGCTGCAGATAGGTTTGCCAGAGTTGCTCATGCTCGGAACATAATGAATGTAGAAAGTCCCACGAATAAATACCACTGTCATGACCATCTGAAAATACAGGCCGAATGGCGTAATTACCAACGGGTTCTATCGCTGTGATTTCTATAGTACGCATACCTGTTTGCAGTACTTCTTGACCCTGCCCGTGGCCTCGCACTTCAGCGGAAGGCGAATGCACACGCAAAAATTCACATGACAAGCTAACGCTTCCAAGGTCATCAAAACTAATTTCTAATGCGCGAGAGGCTTTGTGCAAGGTTAGTGCAGTAGGAATGTGATTACTCATAGTATCGATTTTTTTATGGTGATTATTGGTGCGTACTACGTCGTTAAATAATTTTTATTACGCCAGAATGATTACTTATACGCGGCTAAACATTGCTGTATTTTTTTACGTAATAAAGGTAGTTTTTCCTGGCGCGCCGCCAGTGACTCAGGTGATGGTATGCGCTTAGGCTCAGCCCACACGGGCGCTGGAAAGTGCGCATCATCGGTGTAGCGTGGTATGACATGCCAGTGCAGATGCGGCACCATATTACCCAAACTAGCTAAGTTAATTTTTTCTGGTTGCATCACATCGCGCACGACCTGCTCAACCTGCCACATGACATCCATCATGAGCATGCGATCGAGCTCATTCAAATCTGTGATTTCTTTCACATGATCGCGCCAAATAACGCGACAAAATCCGGGGTAATTCGCATCATCAACTAACACCACGCGAAATAATTCACCTTGATGCACGATTTCGCCGCCCGGACTTTCGCACAATTCACATGCTGAATTCGATGCCGTCATCATCAAACCAACACGCGCTCTATGCCGCCGCTGTTGGCGCGCTCTACGTACTCGGGCATCCAGTTTTCGCCCAAAAGATGGCGCGCAATTTCAACCACGATGTAATCGGCAGTCGTTGTTGAATCATCGTTGTAACGCGCCAGTCCCTGCAAGCATGATGGGCAGGAAGTGAGTATTTTTACTTCGCCTTCAAATCCGTCAGCGCGCAATTTATCAGCGCCTTTAACCATTTCCGCTTCTTTACGAAAACGAATTTGGGTAGAGATGTCGGGGCGCGTTACTGCCAAGGTGCCGGCTTCACCACAACAACGATCGTTTTTTTCTATTTTCTTAGCGTCCACGGTACTGATTAAGCTATTCACCGTTTTTAATGGATCTTGAAGTTTCATCGGGCTATGGCAAGGATCGTGATACATGTAGCGAGTACCTGTTACGCCTTCGAGATGAACGCCCTTCTCCAATAAATATTCATGGATATCGACGATGCGGCATCCTGGGAAAATTTTATCGAACTGATAGCCTTGCAACTGGTCATAGCAGGTGCCGCAAGAAACGACGACGGTTTTAATATCAAGATAATTTAGTGTGTTTGCCATGCGATGGAACAACACGCGATTGTCGGTAATGATTTTTTCTGCTTTATCAAAATCACCCGAACCCCGTTGCGGATAACCGCAGCATAAATAACCTGGCGGCAGCACGGTCTGCACACCCACATGCCAGAGCATGGCTTGGGTGGCTAGACCGACTTGAGAAAACAAACGCTCTGATCCGCAACCCGGAAAATAAAATACGGCTTCGGTATCCGCATCGGTAGTTTTTGGGTTGCGAATGATAGGAACAAATTTATTGTCTTCAATATCAAGCAAAGCACGCGCGGCTTTTTTAGGCAAATTGCCTGGCATTTTTTTATTTATAAAATGTATGACCTGCTCGCGTACCGGGGCTTTGCCATGGGTGGACGATGGCGCTTTGGTTTGCTTCTTCACGAAATTTTTCAGTAGATCATGCGCAAAACGCTGAATCTTATAACCCCAACCCATCATGATTTGGCGGGTCGCATTAATCGTGGCCGGATCGGTAGCGTTTAAAAAAAACATGGCGGCGCTGGTGCCGGGGTTAAACGATTTCTTACCCATCTTGCGCAGTAGATTACGCATGTTCATGGAGACATCGCCAAAATCAATATCGACCGGGCACGGCGTTAAACATTTATGGCAAACGGTGCAATGATCTGCGACGTCTTCGAATTCTTCCCAGTGACGAATCGAAATGCCGCGACGTGTCTGCTCTTCATACAGAAAAGCCTCAACCAACAATGAGGTTGCCAAAATTTTATTGCGCGGCGAATACAGCAGATTGGCACGCGGCACATGTGTGGCACACACAGGCTTGCACTTACCGCAACGCAGACAATCTTTAACGCTATTGGTAATGGCGCCGATATCACTCTGCTGCATGATTAATGATTCATGCCCCATCAAACCAAAGGATGGCGTATAGGCATTGCGCAAGTCAGCATGCAGATCAGGCGCATTCAATAACTTGCCCTTGTTGAAGCGGCCTTCGGGATCGATGCGCTGCTTGTAATCGCGGAATTCACCGATCTCAGCCTCGGTCAGAAATTCGAGCTTGGTAATGCCTATGCCGTGCTCACCTGAGATCACACCATCTAACGAACGAGCCAGCGCCATGATGCGTGCTACGGCAGCATGGGCTGTTTGTAGCATTTGATAATCATCGGAGTTAACAGGGATATTGGTGTGCACATTGCCATCACCGGCGTGCATATGGAGTGCCACAAAAACACGACCACGTAATACGCGTTTATGAATTGCTGAGGTTTCATCAACGATGGGCTTAAATGCTGCACCACCAAAAATCTGACGTAACTGAGTACGCACCTCAGCTTTCCAGGATATGCGTAAAGTACGATCTTGCAGCAAATCGAAGATGGTCACGCCGGGCTGAGCAGCGATGCGTGCATCGAATTCTGAGAGGCGTGCTTGATAGCCTAATTCTGCGAGTGTCGATTTAGCAATCACCAACGGTTGCGCGAAGTTAGCCAACAACCAAGACCACCGTGTTTGCACAGACTTCAACAAATCACTTGCCTGTGTGACGCGATCTTCCAGTAATTCAGCGGAGGGGATTTCAAATCCCTCGCCATCATCATGCTTACCCAAAGGCAGATTACCGCGCTCGAAAAAGGTTGATAACTCTCCTAGAAGAGCCAACTTATTCGTTATGGAAAGTTCGATGTTGATGCGCTCTATGCTATCGGTATATTCACCCATGCGATCGAGCGGGATGACGACATCTTCATTAATCTTGAATGCGTTGGTATGACGCGCAATCGCAGCTGTGCGCGCACGATCTAACCAGAATTTTTTGCGTGCTTCGGGGCTGACCGCCACAAAACCTTCACCCACACGACTATTCGCAATACGAATGACTTCGGAAGTTGCACGGGCCACCGCATCTTCATCATGACCAACGATGTCACCAAACAAAGCCATCTTAGGCAGCACGCCTCGTTTTGATTTAGTGGCATAACCGACGGCACGAAGATAACGCTCATCTAAGTGTTCAAGTCCTGCCAGTATGGCGCCGCCTTTTTTAGTTTCGGCATCGAGATAGTTTTTAATTTCGACTATGGAAGGAATCGCCTCGCGCGCATGGCCGAAAAACTCTAAACACACGGTGCGCGCATAGCGCGGCATCGTATGCAAAATCCAGCGTGCTGATGTGATCAATCCATCGCAGCCTTCTTTTTGCACGCCCGGTAAACCTGAAAGAAATTTATCGGTGACGTCTTTGCCTAAACCCGCTTTGCGAAATTTGCTGCCATCAATGTTTAAAATTTCGGTCTTGAAGGGTGCATTTGCAGTGCGACGGCCGCGTTCGGTAGGATGCGTCCACTCCAATTTAAACCGCGCAGTTTGTACGTCATGAATTTTTCCCAGATTGTGATCGAGTCGCGTAACTTCTAACCAGTCACCGTTAGGGTCAACCATGCGCCAGCTAGCTAAATTGTCGAGCGCAGTGCCCCACAACACAGCTTTCTTTCCGCCGGCATTCATGGCGATGTTGCCACCGATGCAGGAAGCTTCAGCTGAGGTTGGATCAACAGCAAAAACAAAGCCTGCCTTCTCAGCTGCATCAGCGACGCGTTTAGTAACGACACCGGCGCCTGAATAGATAGTGGCGCATTCGCGCTCGGCACCTGGCAACAACCGCAGATCAACTTCACCTAAATCTTCGAGCTTTTCGGTGTTGATGACTGCGGACAAAGGCGTTAGAGGAATCGCACCGCCGGTGTAGCCGGTGCCACCTCCGCGCGGAATAATAGTCAGGCCCAGTTCTATACATGCTTTCACCAAGCCCGCTATTTCTTCTTCTGAATCGGGTGTTAGAACCACAAAGGGATATTCAACGCGCCAATCGGTGGCGTCCGTTACATGCGAGACGCGCGACAGGCCATCAAATTTAATATTGTCTTTGAGGGTGTAACGACCGAGCACGCGTTGTGAACGTCGACGCAAATCCTGCATCTGTCTAAACTCAACAGCAAATTCTTCAACGGCTTTACGCGCTGCGGTTAATAAGGTTTGTACGTGCAAACTGCGTTGAATTGCGTCTGCATCCTGACCGCTCTCTGCGCTGACAGGTTCGCGACGTTTTTCAACTTCACCCAAGCGGTGATATAGCGCATCGATTAATGATTCACGACGCTGCGGATTGTCTAGCAAGTCATCTTGCAGATAGGGATTGCGTCGCACGACCCAAATATCGCCCAACACTTCGTAGAGCATGCGCGCAGAACGACCGGTCTGACGAGACGCACGCAAACTCGATAACAATTCCCAGGCAGACTCACCTAGCAAGCGAATAACGATTTCGCGATCAGAAAAAGATGTGTAGTTGTAGGGGATTTCACGCAGCCGCGCGCTGGGATTACCTTGCGGTGCGTTATTCAATAAAGCAGGTATGTGCGCTGGGGCGTTCATTGAGAGCTTGTAGACGACGTGTCAAACATGCATTCTAACGTACTGCATTGCACAAAGCGTGGCGTTAAACCCTTGCTTTTGCAAAGCTTTAGCTAGTTTTAGGGTGATTCACACCCATTGACCCAAACGTTGCCAAATGCCGTCCGGTACGCTTAACAACAAACCGGTAAAAGTGAGGTAACGCAGCAATTTTCCTATCGCCATGTAAAACAGACTCTGGAGGAAAGACATTTTTAGCCAACCAGCGAGTACGCACAGAGGATCGCCAATCACCGGCAACCAAGATAACAACAAAGTTTTGGGGCCAAATCGCTGTAGCCAGCCAAACCAGCGGGTCTGTTTTTCCTCTGCAAAAGCACGCTTAGCGCCATAACCCATCGTATAGCTGATAGCGCCGCCGACGGTATTGCCTGCCGTGGCTACCAACACTGCTGGCCAAAAAAGCTGGGGATTCATCTTAATTACCGCAAAGACCGCTGGTTCTGAACCCATAGGCAACAGCGTGGCCGAGAGCAAACTGATGATGAACAGGGTGGGTAATCCAACCGAGGGCAGTGACAACACACTCAGTACCGCAGCAATCAGGGAGGCGAGCATGTCAGAGTCAAAGTGAAGGTTCAGCAAACTATCCCGCGCCTAAGGACAATCTGCAAAGGGAGCCTAAAAAGGCGAATCGCTCAATTATAATGACGCACTATGAGCATTGACTACTTAAAGAAGATTCTGACCTCACGAGTCTATGACTTGGCAGTCGAAACACCGCTGGAGTTTGCACCGGGTTTGTCCGAACGCATGGGTAATCGCATTTATTTCAAACGCGAGGACATGCAAAGTGTTTTCAGCTTCAAGCTGCGTGGGGCTTATAACAAGATGGCGCAGCTCTCAAACGCGCAACTAAAGCGCGGCGTGATCTGTGCCTCAGCAGGAAATCATGCGCAAGGGGTGGCACTCTCAGCAAGCCACTTGGGGTGTCGAGCCATGATTGTTATGCCGGTGACTACCCCCGCAGTAAAAATCGATGCTGTACGTGCTCGCGGCGGTGAAGTGATTTTGCATGGCGAATCCTATTCTGATGCGTATCAACATGCGCTGACATTAGAAAAAAAACTCAAACTCACTTTCGTACATCCGTTTGATGATCCTGATGTCATCGCGGGTCAGGGCACGATAGGTATGGAGATTCTGCGACAGCATCCGGGATCGATTCACGCGGTGTTTGTGGCGGTCGGTGGTGGTGGCCTCATAGGTGGCGTGGGCGCTTACATAAAACTCGTACGCCCCGATATAAAAATCATCGGTGTGCAAACAACCGACTCAGATGCGATGACGCGCTCACTGCACTCTGGACGTCGAATCACGCTGACTGATGTGGGTCTGTTTTCTGATGGAACCGCGGTCAAGCAAGTCGGAGAAGAAACCTTCCGACTCGCAAAAAAATATGTCGACGAAATGATTTTGGTGGATACCGATGCGGTATGCGCTGCCATTAAAGATGTGTTTACCGAAACGCGCAGTATTTTAGAACCCGCGGGGGCGCTCGCTGTGGCCGGCGCGAAAGCCTATATCGAACGCAGGTCGACTCAGAAAAAGTCCCTGCGCGATGAAACTTTGGTAGCCATTGCTTGCGGCGCCAACATGAATTTTGATCGCCTACGCTTCGTCGCAGAGCGCGCTGAAGTGGGCGAAGCACATGAGGCGGTGTTCGCCGTCACGATTCCTGAAGAACGTGGAAGTTTTCGTCGCTTTTGTCATTTAGTCGGCGCGCGCTCTATTACGGAATTCAATTACCGCATCAATGATGAAAAGCTCGCTCATGTATTCGTTGGCTTACAAGTCGCGAATCGAACTGAACCGGCAAAGATAGCTCGCCAATTCGACAAGCAGGGATTCAAAACCATTGACCTCACCCATGATGAGTTGGCAAAACTTCACATACGACATTTAGTCGGTGGCAAGAGCGCGCTGGCTTCAGGTGAATTGCTGTACCGTTTTGAATTCCCTGAGCGGCCAGGTGCGCTGATGCGGTTTTTAGATAGCCTGGCACCGAGCTGGAACATTAGCTTGTTTCATTATCGTAGTCAGGGTGGTGATGTTGGGCGCGTGTTAGTGGGTCTTCAAGTACCCAAAGCAGAGATGAAGGCGTTTCGTGATTTCCTAGCCAACATTGGCTTTCGGTCATGGGACGAAAGCCACAATCCTGCTTACCAGCTATTCCTGTAAGCTGCTCGCTACTTTTGACTGCTGACTGCTGCTGACATTCATGGATCACTCTGCGCCGGCCTCCAGTTCACCCCTAGGTAAAAGCACCGCCTATGTGAACGAGTACAACCCGCATTTACTTTTCCCCATACCGCGCGCTGAAAAGCGTGCCGAGTTGGGCATCACTGACTCACTGCCTTTTTTCGGTATGGATGTGTGGACTGCCTACGAAATCTCCTGGCTCAATCTGCGCGGCAAACCTCAGGTAGCGATTGCCACCTTACTCGTACCCGCCGACTCGCCAAATATCGTCGAATCTAAATCGCTCAAGCTCTACCTGAATTCCTTCAATCAATCTCGCATCGCCGGAGATGAAGCCTTACTAGAGCTGCTGAATACCGACCTGTCCTCTGCCTTTGGCGCTCCAGTTCAAATTAAGCTCACCCTTAGTGGCGATTTCGCTCAACTAAAAATGGCTGAGCTCGATGGTCACCTAATCGATCGCCTAGACATTGAAGTTGATACTTACTCCCCCGACAAAAGCTTGCTACGTTCAGCAAAAGCGTCACCCCCTGTGGAAGAAAAGCTGGTGTCGCACTTACTCAAATCGAATTGCCCTGTGACTAATCAACCGGATTGGGCCAGTATTCAGATTCAGTATGTTGGGCCCTCCATCGATCAAGAGGGATTATTGAAATACCTGATTGGATTTCGTTTGCACCAAGGCTTCCACGAGCACTGCGTTGAACAAATTTTTATGGATTTGCTGAAAGAGTGTAGCCCGTCGAAACTATTGGTGCTAGCCCGTTACACACGGCGTGGTGGGATTGATATTAATCCCTGGCGTAGTAATTTTTCACTTTCAAAAATGC
>JBIIQR010000036.1:0-8182 GCA_044341985.1 Burkholderiaceae bacterium | reverse complement strand
CCGTAGCTGGGGGTGTTCGGGTATAGGTGGAAGTGTTTCGGCTCATGACATTCACAAGTTCTGAGCAGGCTCCTGTAGGGGGCCGTCAGTTCATCTATAATTTCGTTTTGATTTTTGCGGCACTATCGCATGAATCCAAACAGGATGATACTCCCTCCGGTCAGCATTTTCCCTGTTCCAGCGATTACGCTCACTCTGTTCACTTAATCATTTCAAAAGATTTTCATGTCCAACCCTAAACATGCTCGTGTCCTCATCATTGGTTCCGGCCCCGCCGGCTACAGCGCTGCCGTCTACGCGGCCCGCGCCAACCTCAACCCAGTACTCATTACCGGGGTTGAGCAAGGTGGTCAACTTATGACCACTACCGATGTAGAGAACTGGCCGGGTGATCCCATGGGCGTGCAAGGCCCAGAACTGATGCAGCGCCTGTTACAACACGCCGAACGCTTTAACACCGAGATCATTTTTGATCACATTCACACCACACACCTCACCGAGAAACCTATTCGATTAGTTGGTGATTCGGGCGTCTACACCTGCGATGCACTCATCATTTCAACTGGCGCTTCAGCTCAGTATTTGGGTCTGCCTTCTGAGCAGCACTTCATGGGCAAAGGTGTGTCTGCGTGCGCGACCTGCGATGGATTTTTCTATAAAAACCAAGAAGTAGCTGTCATCGGTGGAGGTAACACGGCGGTGGAAGAAGCATTGTATTTATCGAATATCGCCAGCAAGGTCACGGTGGTTCATCGCCGCGATAAATTCCGCGCAGAGCCTATTCTGATTGATCGCTTAATGGCGAAAGTGAATGAAGGCAAAGTCGCCATTCAATGGAATCACACCTTGGATGAAGTTACTGGGGATGATAGCGGTGTTACCGGCATGGTGATTCGTTCGACTAAGGACGACAAAACCACGCCCATCTCTCTGCATGGTTTATTCATTGCGATTGGCCACAAGCCTAACACCAGTATTTTTGAAGGCCAACTAGCCATGAATAATGGCTATCTCATCACCAAGGGTGGGCTGGAAGGTATGGCCACCATGACTAGCATTGAGGGTGTGTTTGCGGCGGGCGATGTGCAAGATCATGTTTACCGTCAGGCGATCACCAGTGCGGGTACAGGTTGTATGGCCGCATTAGATGCGCAACGTTATCTCGAAAGTCTCGAATAAGCGAAGAGGACAGCGCCGCTGCCTGACACTCCGCAGTTCCCACTAGGAGACCTGCATGATCAAAGACCTTGCCGAACTCAAGGCACTGAAGCAACGGTTGAAATCACGTGCTGAAGCAGCGCTTAAAGCGGAAGAAGAACGTCGTGAACGTGAGCGCGAGGCGAATCTATTTCGCACTACTGTTGGAGAAGTTGAGCCGCTAAGAACGGCTGCGCGAGTTAGCACTCCTCCTCCACGACCTCAACCTATTCCACACCAACGACTGGCGGATGATGAGGCTGCATTGCAGGAATCCTTATCCGATGAATTTAGTATCGATACGTTGCTAGAGATTGATGAAGATCTCAGCTTTGTTCGCGGCGGTATCGGTCCCGATGTGCTGCGCAAATTGCGTGGCGGTGGTTGGGTTACACAAGACCAATTAGATTTGCATGGCTTGCGCACGGATCAAGCACGTACCGCCTTGAGTCAGTTCGTGCGCGATTCAGTCAAACGTGGAATGCGCTGCGTGCGCATCATTCACGGCAAAGGCTTGGGATCGTTAGGGAAAAAACCGGTGTTGAAAATCAAGGTGAGGAACTGGTTAGTACAAAAAGACGAAGTACTGGCTTTTTGTCAGGCGCGCGCAGCCGATGGAGGCAGCGGCGCGCTGATGGTATTACTCAAGGGTTAGCTTAGCTAACTTAAACCGCATCCGATCCTGTCTCGCCAGTACGAATTCGAATTACTTGCTCGACCGAGCGAACAAAGATCTTTCCGTCACCAATTTTTCCGGTACGTGCGGCTTTGATAATGGCATCAACGGCACTATCTAGCACTTCTTCGGTAACGACTGCCTCAACCTTTACCTTGGGTAGGAAATCAACAACATACTCTGCACCACGGTAGAGCTCAGTGTGGCCTTTCTGACGACCAAAACCCTTAACTTCAGTGACGGTCAGGCCAGTTACGCCCACGCTGGCCAATGCTTCGCGGACTTCGTCGAGCTTAAACGGCTTAATGACGGCGATGATCTGCTTCACGATGTGCTCCTCTGGATGGTAATGAATGAATTCTACTCTTTGAAGCGTGAGGTAATCGGATAACGCCAGTCTCGACCAAAGGCACGATGCGTAACGCGCGGACCAACGGGAGCCTGTCTTCGCTTGTACTCATTGATTTTTATCAGTCGGACAATACGATCCACATCGTCCTGACGATACCCTGCGGCGAGCAGTTCTGCAACGCCTTGCCCCTCTTCCATGTACAAATTGAGTATGCCATCGAGCACTTCGTAAGGGGGTAAAGAGTCTTGGTCAGTCTGGTTGGGACGCAATTCAGCCGAGGGCGCACGAGTCAGAATACGATCTGGAATCACATCGCCCATGCTATTTCGATAATGGCATAGACGATATACCAAGGTCTTGGCGATATCTTTGATCACCGCATAACCGCCAGCCATGTCGCCATACAACGTGCAATAGCCGGTTGCCATCTCACTTTTGTTACCTGTCGTCAGAACAATAGAACCTGACTTGTTCGATAAAGCCATCAACAAGGTACCGCGTATGCGAGCCTGAATGTTTTCTTCGGTGGCGTCCTCTGCCAGATTGGCAAATTCAAAATCCAGCGAATGACGGAAAGCTGTAAAACAATCTGAAATTGGAATTTCATCGTAACGCACATCCAAACGCGCCACCATGTCGCGCGAATCTACCCACGAAATTTCAGCGGTGTAGTCCGATGGCATCATGACGGCACGCACTTTGTCAGCACCCAACGCATCCACTGCAATCGCCAAGGTGAGTGCCGAATCGACTCCGCCCGAAAGACCAATGATGGCACCCGGAAAACCGTTTTTACCCACATAGTCGCGCACACCCAAAACCAACGCTTCATACACTTGGGCTTCAAGTGATAGGGCTTGGGGAAGTGGCTGCGCTTTGGGCTGCCCTGCATCGAACTCAACCAGCGTTAGCGATTCTTTGAATGACGGCGCTTGAACGCATACGTCACCCGCAGCATTCATCACAAATGAGCCACCATCAAATACCAACTCATCCTGCGCACCAACAAGATTGGCGTACACGAGTGCCATACCGTGCTTACTAACATTCTCACGCATCACATCCAACCGCAGATGCTGCTTGTTCATGTGATACGGCGACGCATTAGGCACCAACAACACTTGCGCTCCAGCAGCACGTGCACGTGCAGGCATGTTGGGATACCACGTGTCTTCACAAATATTGATTGCGAAGCGAATACCCTTGAGATCGAACGTGCAGACCTCATCAGCAGCAATGAAATAACGCTTCTCATCAAACACGGTGTAATTCGGTAGCGCATGCTTGCGGTAGCTTGCGATGATGCGGCCATTGCACAAAATGGACGCTGCGTTGTAATGCAGCTCACCCTGCTGCAATGGGTGACCAACAATCACATGCAGATCTTTAAGATTGGCGAGCTCAGTAGCGAGTGCATGCAACGCCTGTTCTGATTTTGCGTAAAATGAACGGCGAAGCAGCAAGTCTTCCGGCGGATAGCCAACCAGCGAGAGCTCGGGTGTCAGCACAATGTCAGCGCCCAACTCTGCGGCTTGGCGCGCAGCATGTGCGATGCGCTGGCTGTTTCCAACCAGATCACCCACAGTACTGTTGATCTGTGCAATTGCTACGTTAACTAAGCCCAAACGATTCATCGGTAACCAAGTTTCAAAGAGGCTAATCCTGCAAAACCAGAATTATCGCACGCGCATCCTTTCTTCTCTGGCCGAACTAGAACCGAGCACATGGGATGATCTGGTTCGTTCGCAAGCCGAAGCGAATCCGTTTCTGTCGTATGCCTTTCTACACGCGCTGCATGAGTCAGGTAGCGCCAGCAAAAAATCTGGCTGGCAGCCTCAGTACCTCACGATTTGGCAAGGCGACAATCTGGTCGCCGCATTGCCTATGTATGCAAAGTTTCACTCGTATGGTGAATATGTATTTGATTGGGCCTGGGCCGATGCCTATCGGCGTAATGGCTTGGAGTACTACCCGAAACTGTTATCAGCGATTCCATTTACACCCGTGACTGGTGGTCGGCTGCTTGCGATTGATACGTCGGCACGAGCGGCGTTGATATCCGCGCTTAAAGAAGTTCAAGAAAAAAATGATCTCTCCTCAACGCATATTCTTTATCCACCCGAGTCAGAAGCGAAGCAACTAGAGGATGCGGGATTTATGCTGCGCAAAGGCGTACAGTTTCATTGGAAAAATCAAGGCTTTGAAAATTTCGAACAGTTTCTTTCAACGCTAGAACAAAAAAAACGAAAAAATATTCGTGCTGAACGGCGCAAGGTGCACGAAGCAGGTATCACGCTGCGGCAACTGCCTGGGATGTACGCAAGCGAAACTGACTGGCAATTTTTTAAACGGTGCTACGACAATACCTATAGCGCGCATTATTCAACGCCGTATTTGAATCTTGATTTTTTTCTTAGACTCAGCCAAACCATGCCAGAAAACTTATTGCTGGTTATCGCTGAACGTGACGGAAATCCGATTGCCTCATCGCTGTTAATTCATGACAAAAATACGCTGTATGGTCGTTACTGGGGTGCGCTAGAGCATCACGCTTGCCTACATTTTGAGACGGCGTACTATCAGCCGCTTGAATTTTGTATTGCCAACAAAATTGCAGCATTTGAAGGCGGCGCGCAAGGTGAGCACAAGATGGCGCGAGGCTTCTTACCTCAACAAACCTGGTCGGCGCATTGGCTAGCCCATCCGGGATTTGCCGATGCCGTTGAACGATTTCTAGATGAAGAAGGAAAAGGAATCGAAAACTATGTGGATGAACTGAACGAAAGAAACCCGTTCAAGAGTTAACGACAATCATAAAAAAAGCGCCAACGATGTGGCGCTTTTTTTATTCAACCGTCGATGATCAAAAGTTCGGTTTGCTCGCCGCTTTCTTGTAATTATCAACACCCGTCATTATCTCTGCGCGCGCATCATCCGGACCAAACCAACCTTCTACCTTGACCCATTTGCCTGGCTCAAGATCTTTGTAGTGCTCGAAAAAATGCTGAATCTGCTGTAGTCGCAGAACATTCATATCCGCGGGTTTTTGCCAGTGCGTATAAATCGGCAAAACTTTATCAACAGGAACCGCCAAAACCTTGGCATCACCACCGGATTCATCCTGCATCTTTAATACACCGATCGGTCGGCAACGCACGACAACGCCCGCCAACAAAGGAAACGGAGTAATTACCAACACATCAACGGGATCACCATCGTCAGCAATCGTGTGAGGCACATAACCATAATTACACGGATAGTGCATCGCTGTGCCCATAAAACGATCCACAAATATAGCGCCCGATTCCTTATCAACTTCGTACTTGATAGGATCCGCATTCATTGGAATCTCGATGACCACATTAAAATCATCAGGCAAATTGCGGCCAGCCGGTACCAGATTTAAACCCATTTTTACCTCAACATAAAAAACAAAATAGAAAGTGCAAAACGCGCGATTATAGCGGCACAGGCTTTCGGTGCGCTTACATCGTCAGTGGCAGCAGAAATTCAAACGAACGTTTAAGCGACTGTCTGCAGAATCAGGATTTCGCTGTGAGCGGTAACAACGTCACCGCACACTGGCGATAATGATCGGCAGCGGCCTCAGGTTGATTCAACTCTTCATGCAATTGAGCCAGTCGTAAGTGCGCCTCTTGCCGCGTACTTAGATCGCCGCCAGAAATCGACTGCTCTAAATGACGCTGAGCCTTACCCCATAATTTTTGCTTTAGACAAAGCACACCTAAGGCCAGCGAAATTTCAGTGTCGTTAGGACGCTCATTTAACCAATGTTCACAATGCTCGATTTGCTTTAGTAGTGTTGACGAACCTTCCGGCGCCGCACCCTGTCGATAAGCACGCAATAAACGAGAATCCCACGTTGTCGCTAATGCTGCCTCAAGAATCGAGGAGGCTTCAATTTGCTGACCAATTTTTATGAAAGCATTTGCCGCTTGTACCGCAACCACAGTACTCACTCTGTCCTCTGATGGCACCTTGGACCAAAGCAGCTTCAAGGATTCCGAATCTTCGCTGGCTTTCGTTAGCAATGCTTCGTAAGCCATGTCACGCAGCCGTCGTGAAAGTGTGGGATGCAAGGACTTATGTTTATCTAACAAACGCACCAGTCGCAAAACCTCGGGCCAATTACGTGCATTTTGATGTACTTTAAGTGCCAATCGTAAAGCCTGAGTATGACGAATACCGCTGGTATTTAATTCGCGTAATGCGTCCAGCGCGCGATCCGTTTCTTTGACATCTTCTGCGTATAACTCGACCGCTGTCATCAGCCTGGCTGTTCGCAAATGTGTATCTTCATCGGCTTTCAAAAGCCATTCATCGCGTCGACCAAGTTGCTGCATACGCTGGGCTGCACGCGCTGCAATCAACGCGGCCAAGCCAGCATTACCAGGCGAACTAGCCGCGCGTTCGGCTAATTTTTCTGCACGGCCAAAACGACCTTCGAGATAACTCTGTAACGCTTCATTCAGTGCACGTCCAGATTCACGTAACTGACGCATAGCGCGGTATTGTTCTACTTGACGCGGCATCGCCAAAGTCGCACGCACAGCCGCGAGTATCACCAGCACAAAGGAAAAGCCAGCGAGTAACACGACAATGAAAAAATTCAGCGAGAAATCAATCCGGTACGGTGGATAAAACAGAACGACATTACCAGGATTAAAACGGGCAAGTACCGCCAATCCAATGGCGGATGCTAGCAAGATCATGAGCCAGATAAAAACGCGCATGGTGATCAGGGACGCGAACGCGACTGACGAACGGCGGCAAGGCTATGCGAGAGTGTTGGCATCTCAATGTTGAGCACGCTCTCTTGCAACTGCTTGATTAACTCACGAGCGGCTTGCGTCTGCCTTGAGCGAATTTCAAAATAGCGAACCAATGCACGATCAGCTTCGGCTAAGTCACTACGAAACGCAGCATCATTACGCGACAGCAGTGCCAGCCGTGCATTCAATAACCGTAATTTTAAATTTTCTCGTGCAAAGAAAGCCTCACCGGGCGATAGCAACAAGGCTTCTGGCGTACCTACGACACGCACCCTGACTAGCTGACGAAGTTCATTCCACAAGTCGCTGCTCCAGCTATTCCAGCGTTCCAATGCCACACCACGCCAATCTTCACTCACCTTTGCATCACTCGGGGTGGGCGATGCCAGCTTAGACTTTGGTGCCGGTGCCACGACTGCGGGCTTAGCGTCAGATAACAAAGGCATCTGATCAATTTGCGCTACCAAAGCATCTAGTCTTACCGCAATGCCGGTTAAATCAACATTCGGTAAGCTTTTAAGGTTGTCAGTGTCTTTTGCAATCGCACGCCGAATCGTAATAAATTGCGGACGATCAGTTCGCGCCAATCGTGAATCTGCATTTTGTAGCGCAATCAATGCGCCGCGTACGTTTCCGGCGAGCTGTAACTGCTGACTAGCTGTCGACAGTACTTGTTCAATTTCTGCCAAAGCCCAGTCATCACGATTTTTTGCCAGATCCTGATACAGCTGCTCCAGCGCCAACTGCTGTCCTTGTGATTCCACTTGTTTTGCTTCCAGTACCGCGACTTTGCCTTGCACTAGCTTCATCTCATCATCGACGCGATTAGCAATCAGCTTAGTCTGGATATTCATGTTGTCGCCCGACTGCAAGCGCTGAGCCAATTCGCGACGCAAATCGCTAATGTCGTTACGCGCGCTCCACCACTGCAAGCCCAACAAAAAAGCCAGTAAGCCGACGATCAACTTGAGATTAAATTCCTTGCCGTCCAAGCCCTCGCGCAATCGAGCACCCCATGAGGGCACGGGTGGCGCAGATGGCTCTACAGACTTAGTTTCTATCGCTTCAGTCCCAGCTTTGCTAGTCGCGGCAGCGGGCGGCTGCACCGACGCGGCGGGCGAATGAGTTTCAGGGGCTGGATGCTCAGCTAATGGATCGTGGGCG
>JBIIQR010000035.1:0-8202 GCA_044341985.1 Burkholderiaceae bacterium | reverse complement strand
AGGTTTTAGCACTCAATCCAAGCTTGGACGCTCTGCTTGCCGAATCAGGAAATAGCAACGCACCTGCATTGTCTTCGGTGCCGTCAATACCATCGGTATCAGCAGCGAGGGCATAGATATTCGTCATACCTTCCAACTCTACTGCAAGCGATGTAAGAAATTCCGCACAGCGACCACCACGACCATTACCACGAACTGTGACGGTGCACTCTCCCCCAGAAATCAAGGCAACGGGTGGCTTGAATGGTTGATTATGCGCTCGGATTTCACGCGCTAAGGCGGCATACACTTTAGCCACTTCAGATGCCTCTCCTGTTACTGTATCCCCCAAAACGACCGGTGTAATAGCAGCAGCACGAAAAAAATCGGCGGCAACTTGAAGACATTGATGAGCCGTTGCAATTACTTTATTTTCTGCGTGAGCAACCGAAGCATCTCCCGGCTTGGGAGTTTCTCCTATAAGGCCAGCATTACCCGCCTCTAAGTGAGCAAGAACTGACTGTGGAGCATCGACGTTAAATCGTGCCAGCACATCGAGTGCATCTTGATACGTACTAGGATCCGGACACGTTGGGCCAGAAGCTATCGCGCTAGGATCATCGCCCGTTACATCACTAATAATCAGGGATAACATGGGCGCTTTACATGCGGCGGCTAGACGACCACCCTGAATACGCGAAAGATGCTTTCGCACGATATTCATCTCTGTAATTGGTGCGCCCGAATGCAGAAGGCTACTGGTTACTTTTTTAAGATCTGCCATGCTGACGCTCTCAACGGGCAATGACAACAGACTAGATCCTCCTCCTGATACCAGCGTAATTAGCAAATCATCAGGGCCGAGTTCACTGACTTGTTTAAGAATTTCTTCTGCAGCTAACTCACCCGCACTATCGGGCACAGGGTGCCCGGCTTCAATCACCTTGATGTGCGATGTTTCTAAGCCATGCGCATAGCGAGTCACTACCAAGCCATCCAGTGGCGCAGTGCTGGGCCATGCCAACTCAACGGCGCGGGCCATACTCGCAGCCGCCTTACCTGCCCCGACTACCAAAGTGCGCCCTTTAGGAGGAGGCGGTAAATGGGTTGCCAGAATTTTCAGGGGATCAGCCGCCGCCACTGCGGCATGAAAGCTGTCAATTAATAAGGTTCGTGGATTCATGAATATGGATACAAATGAGATGAGCTATTATTGTAAAAGAATAGAGCCGATGTTGTTGATTCATAGAATAGCCGTATTGAAAAGGTTTTTTCAAGCGCGATTATCCATCCCAAACGACGAAGTACTTTTTACTAAAGATTCTTCATCAGAGTCAGGTCTTGCCAGCTGACGTTCCCACATTTGGGCATAGACGGTACCTGCTGCCAGTAGTTGAGCATGCGTTCCTCGCTCTACTATGCGCCCCTGATCCATCACCAAAATCTGATCCGCATCGGCTACAGTAGATAACCGATGAGCAATCACTAAGGTTGTACGATTACGCGCAATTTCTTTTAGCTGCAACTGAATGGCTTGCTCAGCTTGAGAATCTAGTGCTGAGGTTGCTTCGTCAAACACTAAAATTGCAGGATTTTTAAGCAAGGTCCGCGCAATGGCTACGCGCTGTTTTTCACCCCCCGACAATTTAAGACCGCGCTCTCCCACGGTTGTGTCATAGCCATCCGGCAGACTAACAATAAAGTCATGAATATAAGCCGCTTTGGCGGCAGCGATGATTTCTTCTTGCGCTGCTCCGGGTCGGCCATACGCAATGTTATAAGCAATGCTGTCATTAAATAGAACCGTATCTTGCGGAACAATACCTATGGCATTGCGTAACGAGGACTGCGTTACCCGACGGATGTCTTGACCATCAATCAAAATAGCGCCGCTATTCACATCGTAAAATCTAAACAGTAAGCGCGCCAGTGTCGATTTGCCGGAGCCGCTATGCCCTACCACGGCAGTGGTAGTCCCAGCGGACACCACAAAATCAATATCAAATAAGATTTGACGATTGGATTCGTAACTAAAATCGACATGGCTAAACTGCAGCTCCGCTGAGACTAAAGCTAGCGCTTGCGCACTTGATACATCCGCCACATCACGATGCTGATCCAAGAGGACAAACATTTTTTCCATGTCAGCCAAACTTTGCTTAATCTCGCGATACAACACCCCTAGAAAATTGAGCGGGATGTATAGCTGAATCATAAAGGCGTTGACTAACACCAGATCACCCAAGGTCATGCTGCCATTAGTGACACCCAGCGTTGCGCGCCAGAGTATAAGCGTGACGGCAATGGCGATAATTAATGATTGGCCCGTATTAAGTAAGGTCAGCGATGTTTGCGATCGCACTGCTGCGCGCTCATAGTTTTGCAACCCTTGATCATAGCGGCTAGCTTCGTATTCTTCATTGCCAAAATATTTTACGGTTTCGTAGTTAAGCAATGAATCCATCGCTTTGGTACTTGCTTTCGAATCCAAATCATTCATCGTGCGGCGAAAATGAGTTCGCCACTCCGTAATGAGTATCGTAAAAATGACATACGTCACTAAGGCAACGATAGTGATGATAGAAAACCATATATCGTATTGATAACTCAAGTAGCCCAGCACTAAGGTGATTTCAACGATGGTCGGCAAGATGCTAAATAGCGTGTATGAAACGAGGGACGAGATGCCGCGCGTCCCTCGTTCTATATCTCGAGTAACGCCACCTGTCTGTCTATTTAAATGAAATCGTAATGACAGTGCATGTAAATGCCGAAAGACTTTAAGCGCAATAGTTCTAACTGCACGCTGTGTTACGCGCGCGAAGAAAAATTCGCGTAACTCGGTAAATACTGTTGCAGACAAGCGCAACATTCCATAAGCAATCAGTAATCCGACAGGCACAATCAATGCATAGCCTGAATTGCCTGGCATGGGTGCGAGCGTATCGATGAGCTGCTTAAGTACTAACGGCACTCCGACATTCGCCATCTTGGCGGCTACCAAACTGAGAAGCGCAAATAAGACACGCCATTTCCATTCCAACAAATAGGGAAGTAATGTTTTCAGCGTCGTCCAATCGTTGCGGGTAGCCTGATTGGCGGGAACGTCGTTGGGACGACTTGAGTGATGGCGCATGGCGGAGAGGACCAGAAAGGATGAACTTCGGAATGTTTAAGCTTTGCTGCAGCTCTGGTATTTTATCGTTTAAATCACTAGCCTATTGAAGCAATGAAGGGAGATTCAATGAACGATGCCCAAATAACTCGCCTACCTGAGGGTATGCCCACACTACGCGTCATGCCTATGCCATCCGATGCGAACATACATGGCGATGTGTTTGGCGGATGGATCATGGCTCAGGTCGACTTAGCAGCGGCCGTACCTGCTGTTCGGCGCGCCAATGGACGTGTAGGAACGGTAGCTGTGAATTCGTTCATTTTCAAACAGCCTGTATTTGTAGGAGATTTGCTATCTTTTTATGCAAAGATCATAAAGACAGGCACGACATCAATCACTGTCAACGTGGAAGTTTATGCAGAACGACATCGATTGGAATCTGACGTAGTGAAAGTCACCGAAGCGACACTCACCTATGTAGCGACTGACGAAAATCGTCGTCCTAGAGCTTTGCCACCACTTTCATAAATCCAAGGCGTGCAGTAGAAGCTATTACGCCTGGCATTCACAACAAGTATTTATTAATTTTTAGTCTAGGCTTTTGCGTCACGCAATTCTCGCCTGAGAATTTTTCCCACATTGGTCTTTGGTAGTTGATCACGAAATTCAATAATTTTAGGCCGCTTGTAAGCAGTAAGTTCATCGTGACAATAAGCAAGCAGCGCCTCTTTCGTCAGCTCAGGATCACGCCTGACAACAAAAAGTTTAACCGCTTCGCCTGTATTCGCATCAGGCACACCAACTACGGCGCATTCCAACACCCCGGGATGCATGGCAACCACGCCTTCGACTTCATTCGGATAAACATTGAATCCCGATACTAAAACCATGTCTTTTTGTCTATCAACTATGGTTACGTATCCTTTTTCATCCATGAAGCCGATATCACCTGATTTAAAAAATCCATCCGCAGTCATGACTTGCTTTGTTTCTTCCGGACGCTGCCAATAACCCGCCATCACCTGCGGACCACGAATAGCAATTTCGCCCGGCTGACCCACAGGTACTGGTCGCGCATCATCATCAAGAATAGCAATTTCAGTAGAAGGTATGGGTAGACCTATCGTCCCGGTGAACTCAACAGAATCTGCTGCATTCGCTGTCGCCACGGGTGCTGTTTCGGATAAACCATACCCTTCCACGATGCTCTTACCCGTGACTGCTCGCCAGCGATCATTAACCGCTTTTTGAACGGCCATGCCTCCACCGTTGCAAAGCTTGAGCAGCGAAAAGTCGATTTTGGCAAAGTCGGGATTATTGAGTAACCCGTTGTAAAGCGTATTCACTGCAGGGAACATGTTGAATCGATATTTGGAAAGCGTTTTAACAAGACCCGGAATATCACGTGGATTCGGAATCAAAATATTCAAGCCGCCAATTCGAGTGCCCATCAAGCAGCATATAGTCAATGCGAAAATATGATAAAGCGGCAAAGCACATACAAAGGTTAATGATTCAAGCTTAGGTTCTTTGTCGAGAGCCGGCTGCAGCCACGCTTCGTTTTGCATTAGGTTAGCAATGACGTTGCGATGACTAAGCATCGCACCTTTAGATAAGCCGGTCGTGCCACCGGTATATTGAAGAAATGCGATATTGTCGTGTCCCAATTCGACGGGCCGTAAAGTCATATTGCCCGCTTCTGCCAGTACGCTGTTAAACCGTATTGCGTTAGGCAGTGAATAAGCCGGCACCATTTTCTTAATATTGCGAACAACGAAATTAACTAAGCCGCCTTTCAAACCCCCGAGTAAATCTCCCATGCTGGCGATGACCGCAATTTTTATAGGCGTATTCGCAATGACTTTTTCTAGCGTATGCGCGAAATTTTCGAGAATCACGATGGCTTCAGCACCAGAATCTCTTAGTTGATGTTCAAGCTCACGCGGTGTATACAACGGGTTCACATTTACCACGGTATAGCCCGCTCGCAGTACGGCGGCGATCGCTATCGGATACTGCAAAACATTAGGCATCATTAATGCCACTCGCGCACCGGGGGCTAGTCCCTGGGCTTGAAGCCAGGCGCCCAGTTTTTTCGACATAACATCTAACTCAGCATAGGTTAGAAATCTGTCCATACATACATACGCATTTCGCTGCGCGAACTTACTGAACGCCTCATCCATTAAATGAACCAAGGACCGATAGCGTGTGTAGTCAATCTCAGCCGGAACACCAGCGGGATAGGATTTGATCCAAAATTTATCCATTGAGTCCTCAAGTATGTGAGGCTTTATATCCAGCGGGTTCCTGAAGCCCGTCACCGAATAGGCAAGCCATTTTCTTAATGCCTTGATGCTAGCTCAAAAGGAATAAATTGTGTTCTTATTGCGATGCAGCAGTGTGATTTGACTCGCTTTTTACTGCTGACTGATGCACTACGGGTTTGTAGCGCCCTAACATCTGATGACGTATGTATGAATCTCTTTCCGCCAACGCTTTTACGGCTACATAGAAAGCAGGTAAAGTTTTTTGCTCTGCCATCAGAGCTTTAAACTCGGGCACCAAATCATTGTAGGTCGCAATCAACGCGAAATGAGCATTTGAAACCGGCTCATTGAACCATCGGTCATAACCAGAATAACCGCCCCATGTTTGCTTGAGCACCGAATAATCAATCTGGATTGACTGCATGAGCTCTGACTTACGCTGACGCTTTTCATCATCACTAATGGGTTGCTGGTAAATAGCCTCAAGCTTCAATCTATATTTATTCAAGAGCGCTAAAAAATCATCGCGTCTACCTCTATATATGCGATAGCTATCACGCATGGTATCGTCACCACGCGCATCGAGCCAACGCGAAAGACCTACTTCTTCTACGGCAGTCGCAAACGATTCGTTGAAAGGAGAATCGCCTGCGGCATAGGCCACTTGATGCGCTAGCTCGTGAAAAATAAGACGCGCCACTTCGGGCTCTGGATAATGAATGAAGGTGGAGAGAACAGGATCATTGAACCAACCCAAAGTCGAATAAGCAGGAACTCCTGTGACACGTACATCCAAACCTTTTTTTCGTAAGTCTTCCGCGAAACTCATCGCTGCTTCTTTGTCGTAGTAACCGCGATAGTCAACACAACCTGGAACCGGAAAACACCACCGCTCTGGCACGAGTGAAAATTCAGGCGTGGCAACCACATTCCAAACGACAAACGGTCGTTTTAGATCAGCATAATTTTTGTAACTTGCATTATCTGGAAGACCAAGTTCACGCACGGCGAATTCACGTATTTCCTGCACTTGCTTCAATTTAGTTTTGAGACTCTCATTCACCTGGGAATCTGACAGCCACTCATTAATAGGCTTTGCCTTATACAAAAGTGCGAACTGACCCTGAGCAGCTTGAGCATAGTAGCCAAGTGACACGCAACCACTGAGCAAGCCCAGCGAGCTAACGAACAAAGCTCGCACTAAATATCTTAAGCCACGAATAGTCACGTCAGGCAAATTTGATGAGTGGACTGGTGATCACACTTTTTCAACCTCTACCAATACATCATAAAAGGTAGGAGCCCTTCCCATATCTGTCAGCCGCTGACTGGTAAGTTCATTAGCATTTTTTCCATCGGATGCGAGTTTTTTCCACCAAATAGATAAAGCCACGACTAAGCCCGGTCTTGCGTGATCAGTCACGCGAACCTTCGCTTGCATAGAACCACGGTCATTAAAAATCCTGACCACATCACCATTCATGATATTTCTCGAAATGGCATCATTGGGATTCATTTCAAGATGTGGCTCACCTTCGGTATTACGCAAACTTTTCACATTAACGAAGGTGGTGTTGAGAAAATTTCTTTGTGGAGGGGATATCATCGCCAGCGGAAATCTTTTAGCCAACTCAGGAGAGCTGGCCACGGACTCGTAAGGAGATATGTAGGTCGGCAGTGGATCTAAACCATCTGCCTTCATTCGCTCACTATAAAACTCGCACTTCCCAGACGGCGTTCTAAATCCACCTTGTGCAAACGGGGCATCAGGTACATTAAGACGCATCCATCCATCATGTTTTAATTTTTCCCAATCGAAATGTATTGCGTGAACATGGTTAGCATCAAACGCCTGCGCTGCAATATCATCATCACTATCACTGAAACATGGATCATCAAATTCCATCTTCTTAGCTAATAATCGGAAGATTTCACTATTAGGTTTGGATTCTCCCAACGGGGCTATCGCTGGATTATTCGCCATGATGTAGAGATGCCCATATGTGGCATGGATATCGGTATGCTCTAGCTGAGTAGTCGCAGGCAATACAATATCTGCGTAATCGACGGTATCTGTCTTGAAGTGCTCAAGCACTACGGTAAACAAATCATCACGCGCAAAACCTTCCGCCACTTTTGCGGATTCCGGCGCTACTGCGACGGGGTTCGAGTTATAGACAACAACAGCTTCAATGGCAGGCCCAAACTCTATCGACGACTTTTTTAATAAATCATCACCAATCGTACTCATGTTGATCGTGCGTGACGGCTTAGAAGAATCAACGGTTTGCAGATCTGGGCGCGCAAGCTTTTGTTCATTCTTGGGATAGGTATCACCAGAAGAAAGTAATATTCCACCTGCTGGATGACGCCAAGCTCCGACTAAAGCAGGCAAACAGGCGATATTACGAACAGCCATACCACCACCGTGTGCCCGTTGCACTCCGTAGTTAACACGTATTGCTACAGGCTCACCTTTCTTTGCGGTGTCACCATAAAGCTTGGCTAGCATTTCAATCTGCTCAACTTCAATACCGCAGATTTTTGCAACTTTTCCTGGTCCCCAATCGGCCACCCTTTCTTTTAACTGCTCGAATCCGAATGTATATTTATTTATATAGTCATGATCTAACAAATCATCTCGTATGAGTATGTGCATTATTCCTAAAGCAAGTGCAGCGTCGGTACCCGGTAACACTGGAATATGGTGCTGGCATTTTTCAGCTGTAAGTGAGCGATACGGATCTATAGCTACAAGAATTGCACCTTTACGCTTTGCTTCTTGAGCACGTGTCCAAAAATGCAAATTTGAACCGACTGAATTACCGCCCCAAA
>JBIIQR010000034.1:0-8274 GCA_044341985.1 Burkholderiaceae bacterium | reverse complement strand
CGTAACCAAATCACTCGATGATTTTGGGCCTTTACCTGCGTTACCGGATTCTGACAGTCAGATTATGCGCATCCCAGCACCACTGATCTGTTACTGGATGGGTGAAGCCGAACTAGGAATAGGTGCCAGCAATCAGCAACGCGAGCAGACATAAGCGCACGCTTCTTTCCATAAAACTACCCCAACCTAGGCATTCTAAAAGGCAGCATGCGCTGCACTATCGGCGACACTAGTCGCGGCACATTCAAGGTTTCATGCACGCTAATGACGTCTTGTCCAAACAAGCGACTCTTCAACACCGAACGTTCATAGAACGGTGTGTCTTCCAACATATCAATCACTCGCAC
This sequence comes from Burkholderiaceae bacterium, assembly GCA_044341985.1. Taxonomy (GTDB): domain Bacteria; phylum Pseudomonadota; class Gammaproteobacteria; order Burkholderiales; family Burkholderiaceae_D; genus Pernthalerella. The sequence continues at coordinate 7,927 of JBIIQR010000034.1, read as the reverse complement.
AGGAGCGTCGCCTTCACTGCGCATACGCCGTGGAATACGCCAGCCGGTGAGTTCTAGGTCTTGCCTAGGTGGCGGAACAAATTCTTCGATGGTTCCATCTGGCGCAAAGCGCACTCCTATTAAACGATCATTACCTTGTTTTTTTTGTACGTCATAAATCACCGCTGTTGAACCATCGGCGAGCGTGGCACGTGACCAATCCCATTCTTTAAAGGGTTCACTGATGGGCTCATCACCTTCATTCGAATCAAGATAGGCGTGACCTTTCCAACGCTGATTCGGTTTTTCTAAATCGACTTCCACTCGCGCGCACGGCGCTAACGGCCCCCAACGATGGCGACCACTGTCATCTAGTGCCGTACAAAAGGTGGAAAGTGATTCGGGATACACGCGTACTTTACCGCGCACTGAAAAAGGAATCGGCACACCAATTTCACAAATATCAATTTCCAGATGATCGCCATGCCAATGCAAACTACTGGGACCTATCGTGAAATTATGCGCATCGCGTGTCATGCTGCGACGACCGCGCTCGGTCATTGTCCAACGACGATTTCGTCCATACAACGCTACATTCAAGGAACAATGATTTTCCGGATCTGCAGCGCCGCGTTTGAGTGCCGAGCGATAGTACGGTGAGAAAACACTACCCACAAAGGCAATGATGCTTAGTCCATAGTTGCCATCGTCGCTGAGCGCGTCGACATACCACCAGAGATAACCACCCGACGTGACTTGCTGGTCGAATCGAGGTGCCCCATTAGCGTCGCGGCCGCCAACTGTCCCGACATGGCTGCCATCGGCACGCCCGGCCCCGGATGCACGCTGCCCCCCGCCAGATACAGACCCGTGATCGGCGTTCTCGCTCCCGAGCGCGCAAACGCTGACATCCATCCGTGTGTCGCCATCCCATACAGCGCTCCCCCGCTGCCCGGAAACATCCGATGAAAATCGCTCGGGGTTGTGCGCAGCGAGTTGTGCTGCATGCGCTTGATAGTCAGACCGTAACGGGCCAGCAGGGAAAAAGAATGGTGCTCGCATGCGTCAATCTCCGATTCAGTCAAATGGCGACCGCCCTCAGCCGGCGCATTCACCAGCACAAGTAAACGATCACGTTCAGGTGCAGCTTCATTCAAGCCACGATCCTGCGCACAAACATACACAGTGGGGGTTTGCGGCAAACGGCCGCGAGAAAAAATGTCACTAAATTCACGTTGATAGTCCGACTGGAAAAACACGTTGTGTCGGTCCAGTGGAAAACCGTCCGTTTCAGCATGCACGCTCCATGTCACAGCAGAGAGCGAACGCTTGCTCGCTGATAGCGAGGGTGCTGCACGCTTGACTTGATTACCTAACAAACCTTGCGACAGCGCAGAAGCATCGCCATTAAACACCACGCTATCGGCTGCAATAAATTCACCATCCACCAAAGTCACGCCAGACACACGCTCACCTACTGTGGCAATAGAAGCACAAGGTGATGAGTAACGAATCTTTACGCCTTTGGCTTCAGCTAAACGCGCCAGAGTTTTTGCCAATGCATGCATACCACCTTTTACAGCCCACACACCATCAAGCTCAACTTGCGTTACCAACATTAATGTCGCAGGAGCTTGCCACGGCGATGAACCGCAATAGGTGGCATAGCGTGCAAACAATTGCTGCAGTCTGACATCATGAAAATGCTTACTTAATGCATCCCATAAATTACTCATCGGACCTAATGACGCTAGCACTGCTAATCCACGCAAACCCAGATCACCCGACATACTCGTTAAGGTGGGTGATTGTGAACGAATAAACGGGCCTTCCAGTGCGTCGTACACAGCGCGTGCTTGCTTACAAAATTCCATAAAGCGTTTAGCTTCAGCAGGCCCTGCAAAGCGAGCGATCGCATCACGCGATAAATTCGGATTCGCAAACAAATCCATGCGCTCGTTTTCACTCCATGCATGACGTGCAAGTACCGGCAGCGCGGTTAATTCCAATTCATCGGATAAATTGGTACCCGCTTGCGCAAAAATTTGCTCAAAGATCCAACGCATCGTAAACACCGTCGGGCCGCTATCAATCGCCGCACCATCGACCAATGGTTGGCGCATCTTGCCACCAGGTGTGGCAGCGGCTTCGATTAAGGTCACGTGAAGATTACGATCGGCGAGTTGTAGTGCCGCCACAAGGCCAGCGACACCGGCACCCACTACCACTACGCGATGCTCATTCAATGCGCTAGCCAAAATGCTTTCCTTTCCATTGGCCCTGCATGTGAATGGGTGCGAAACGTACAAACATGGATTCAGAAAAAAATTCATGCTTCCAAGCTGCGCGTATGGCTTCCATATGCGCGCCCGTACGTGCATAGGCATCCATCGCGGCGGCGTTTTTCCACAAACTAAATGTCGCTTGTCGAAATACGGGCGCTTCACCTAAACCCACCGCTAAATCGCAACCGTCAGCGGTCGTTAAATCTTTTTGTGCGTCGGGTGCATAGCGCCAAAATGCGGCTGCGGCAGGAGGTCGGATTGAGGCGCGCGTTAATGTCGCCACCATGGCATCGGTCGCTATAGCCTCACCCGCTGTTAGCGATACTCCATCCCACGATCCACGCACACTAGCGGGTCGCAAGGTCGCCATAAATAATTCATCACTGCGTTGCCGATACACTGCAATTAGCGGCGCCTGTTCCACAAACTGATTTGCTTCATCAACCGAATCAAAGACACAAAACATGCCTTGATGGGATGGGCTGGGCGTCAATCCAAAACCACCATCAACACCACTGCCCAAGGTTTTCATGAACCGCAATCCGGGAGCAGGGTCACTAAACCAACGACCAAAGGCAATACGATTCCAACCCCAGCTCCAATAGCGAGGACGAATTTTTGCAAGGAGGATAAGAACTGTTCCGTTAAAAACTTGAACGTTGCGACTGCTCGCATTATCAGTGTGTGCCACTGCCTGAGGGACCCGGTCCTCTTCGGAAGTCATACTCATCAGAGGGCCTGCTTCATCGTTTGCTCCGCTTTGAATGACGCGAGATAGCTAGAACAAAACGATCCCGGCGTGCGCCGGGATCTCACTTCACTCTGTAATCGGCGTATACAACCGCCTACTACTAATTACTTTTTCTCTGCCACTTGAGTCGGCTTACCGACTAATTCCGGATGATCTTTAATCATAGGAAAGCCATACAAAGGCTTATACGCGCCTTGGTGACAGGTAGCACAACTCACTTTAGCGACATCACCACCAGGACCTTTACGATCAATCGGGAAGGTATCAGTCAGCGGCACCATGTACGCATTGTTCACATCACGCGCCATACGAATACCGTGATACGCAGTAATACGTTGTGGCGGGCTGTTTTCCCAACTCTGGAATGAGCGTGTGTTGTGACAGAAGGTGCAATTCACACCTAATGAATTCGACATATGCGTCATCAGACCGTAGGTCCACTCCGCTTGCTTGGTCGAACTACGGTTACCCGAAGGTAGTGGTGTTGGACCATTAACACGGATCGGCTTATCTTCCAGCAGATACGGTGTCAGCGGATCAGTCGGCAGCGACGACAAATTCACATGCTTACCGGGCACGTTCTGACCTGCATTGTCACCAATAAAATCAGCGCCTTTATTTTGTGGCAGCGGTGTGAACCACACTTGCTGAGGCACCGGATTACCACGATGGCAGGTATAGCACGTCACGCCGGTATTACTCACGTGTTGCTGCCAGTTGCTATTGATGTGACGCGTCATCTCAATCATCTTGCGCGCAACGACTTTGGTGTACTTCGAATCGTCCGCAAGATTTTCCAGATTGTGGCAATACGCACAACCATCTTTCGGTGCAACCCATGTCGTCATTGCTGTCATCAAGCGTATGAAGTTACCGGCTGACAGATCACCCAGTACTTGCACGTTCTTGTAACTTGCTTTGGCCGTCGGTCCACCATCAGGCAATGGTGGCGACGATGGCGGCGCCGTATTTAACGCATCTTGTTTTTCAACGATGCGTGGGTTGTAGACCTGAACCATACCGGTACCGCGAAAACCAGTTTGCACGCTATCCATGCCGGGTCGCTCGAACGGAGCCTCCTTGCACGATGCCAGCAACAACAGTCCGAGCGTCAAGGCCGAAGCCACTTTAAGTGTTCTGAAAATCATGGCTTGGCTCCTTGCAGCGTAGCAGGATCAATCACAGGACCCCACACCTGCGGATAAGGTGGAGCAACGCCATGTTTGACGGCCCACAGATACCAGTTGTCGACAACCGTGCCGGTCAACAGAATGCCGATGCCACCTGTTAATGGGCACAACACAGCAAACCACCATGCCCAACGGTGTATCGATTCCATCGTGGCGTTAAAGCCCATGGTCCAACGCCAGAACAAAGCTGCACGTTCCGTTGCTGTACCGCGATCGATAATTTGTTCAATCTCGCGCTCACCGCCGTAACGACCCACAGCAAGAATCGTTGCGCCGTGCATCGCAAACAACAACGCCGATCCATACAAGAACGCAATCGATAACGCATGGAAGGGGTTGTAAAACAAATTCCCGTAACGCAGAGAAAACGCCGCCGTCCAATCTAAGTGCGGGAAGATACCGAACGGTACGGCTTCACCCCAACTACCCATCAACACAGGACGGAACAAACCTAATACTAAGAACAACCAAATCGCTGCAGCAAATGCCCACGCGACATGCGTACCCATCTTCAGTGCTTTAGCGCGGCGATACACATTCGCCCACCACAACAACACAGAGATGGTTAAGAACAAACCAGTGATCTGCCACCAGCCGCCTTGATTCAACGGAGCGAGTCCCAAACCATTACCGGGTGCAGGTGGTTCAAGCGCCAACCAAAACAACAGACGCACAAACTGCACCGGATCCCAGTTGACCGAGGCCAGCATGTTAAAGCCGATGATGTTGAACGCGAGCGTTCCAAACATTAGCGACATGATGCCGAGTGGGCCGAGATAAATCGGACCAATCTGTGCATTACCTATGCGGCCTGCTAAGTGCAGTAAGAAAGGTTTACCGCTGCGTTCAACTGTCGAATCATGCAATTCGGTTCCGTGATGCACGGGACCCGCGACCTGAACAGCAGTAAATAAATTTTGATAATCAGCCATGGTGCTGTCTCCTGTGTCGCTCTATCGGTTCCAGATCGGCATGTTCAGCCACCAGCTCCACCATTCGGGCCAACCACGACTCCAAAATGGACCAGAAATTACTATGCACAGCGCAGAGAACAACACCGCTGCCAGCGCAAGGAATAAACCTAAACGGTGAATACCGAGCGTACCGACCGAGTAACCGATCAAATCGCGGAAATACGTATCTTCATGCTCGGGAGTTTTTACGACTTCACCTGGGCCCGGGTTAGTGGACGAGAGCACCAGACCGCCGTGCATGGACAACGCCAATGCGGTAGCGAAGAAGAAGCTAATCGCAATCATGTGCGCGGGGTTGTAGTGGAAGTGCAGGTATTGATAACCGACGTTCGACACCCAATCCAAGTGACTGAAAATCCCGTAAGGGAAACCGTGACCCCATGCGCCCATTAAGATGGGGCGAATCACGACTAACGTCACATACGCCAAGATAGCAATCGAGAAGGCAAACGGTACGTGATATCCCATACCGAGCTTGCGACAAATTTCTACCTCACGCAGCGCCCAGGAGCCAAACGCTCCGATGGCACATACCGTGATTAATTGCCACAACCCGCCTTTCATCAACGGCGCAAAGCGCAAGCCGTAGGAAAGATCAGGTGGCGCAATACTGATTTGCCACAGATTCCATGTCGGACCTTGGGATGCGCTCCACAGAATCAATGCTGTACCTAGGAAGGCGAAAAACACAGTCGTGACTCCGAAGAAGCCGACATAAAACGGCCCGATCCAGAAATCAAACAGGTCACCCCCCACTAGGGTTCCTCCGCGTACGCGGTATTTTTTTTCAAACGTCAACATGCCCATGTCCGAGCCCTCCTACAAAGGATGAACTATTTCATCCCCTGAATATTCTGTTTAAGGTAGATGCTGACAGCCAATGACCATCGGCATCTACCCACCACTGTGAAAGTGGATTTATGTTGATGCTTTTGGCATCGGTGCGTTCTGTGCTGTCGCGGCAGGTTTTGCACCGTCCAGCCAGTTGAACTTGTTGGTTGACAGAAGGATGAGATGAATCATCGCAGCCAGTCCAAACAAAAAGATCCCTTGAACCACCATGGCTCTGAGGGGATCGTAAAGGCGCCATACTCTCCACATGGTTCCTACTCCCTAAAGTGTGTGTGACATAAACGAGTAGACCGCAGCCTGAACACCACCGAACAAGGACTTACAGCTTTCTGCTCCAGGCAACCAGCTACGCCACGGCATTCCCGTCAGCGAACCGACGAGCGCAATGGTGAAAACAACGGCGAAACCGAGAACGAAAACCATCCAGAAAGTCATACTCGGTTCTTTCATGGATCTTTCCTCATTAAAGTGTGTGTGTGCCATGGTGTTACTCCTTTCGTTAGCGACGTGCCGTGATCAGACGAACCAGGGACGCCATGCCCATACCAGGATGTGCGCAATCACGGCGATTGCCGTGAAACCCACCAGCCCCTGCATGTAGTACGCATGGAATTCCTGAGCCTCTTCATCGGTCAGGCCGGAAATACTCTTCCTTTCAGCCATGAGAACGCTCCTTCAAATTGGCCTTGCAGCCAGTGGTGCGCACCGCCCCGCAACCCTGGGCATCCGCAGCAAATTGCCACGACATTCTTTTTGTGATTGGCGTCATCAACATCACGCCATTTCACCGACACGCATCGCATCACGCGATCGTGTTATGCGCTCAACCGATACACTGTCTTCGCCTGCACGACGTGCATCGCGCTCAGCGCGATCACGCAATTGCTTAGCCACAGAGATCTGCACCAGTACCGGTTCAGCTGCGACAAATTCATTTAACAAATCACGTGCATCGTCGTCCCACAGCGTTTGCGCACGTGCTGGCGTAGGGTCAACCCTATCCATCTCTGTGCCCAACGGCAAAATGTGAAACAGCGCATCGAATAAACAATTACAAAATTCTTGAATCACATACGTCGCGCCTGCATAACCCATAAAAGGTGTGCCAGTGTGGCGACGAATAATTGCGCCCGGAAACGACGCTGGAATGAATGACGCTTTCATCGGTGATGCAGCACCACCTTCAGCCAGATACATGCGCTCGTTGTAACTGCCGTACATCACCAGTGGTGGCTTCTCGCGCACCATAGTGCGGATCGCTTCGCTATCGGTTTTTTCACCGGGCTTACGTGCCACCGCAAAATTACAGGGCAAGCCCATTTCATCTTCTAAGAAATGACGCAGTCCGCGCGTGTAGGTTTCATTCGCCACCACAGCAAACGTCGCGGTCGCAAAAAAATCTTGGGTGACTGAGCGCCACAAATCCCATACCGGTTTGATGGTGGTGTGTTTTTCGCGCTCAATGAAAGGCTCAGGATCGAGATTTAACAACTCGCCCAACTTGCGTAAAAATTTTGTTGTGCTGTGTAAGCCGATGGGTGCTTGCAAATACGGGCGCTCAAGCGCTTCGCATAACATGCGACCAAACTCGCGATACATGCAAATATTTACATCGGCTTCAACCAGTCGCGCAACATCAGCCACATGACTACCGAGCGGGAACACCATGTTGACTTCAGCACCTATGCCTTGCACTAAACGACGTATCTCAGCCAAGTCGCTAGGCATGTTGAACGTGCCATAACAAGGGCCAATAATGTTTACACGTGGTTTTTCACCGGCAGGACGTTCAGCAAACGGCTTGCGTTCTGGTACATGACGCATGCCATATTCACTCCACAACCACAGCATGGCGCGGTTGGCGCATTGCCATTGGTCTTCATCAATCGTGCGCGG
>JBIIQR010000033.1:0-8276 GCA_044341985.1 Burkholderiaceae bacterium | reverse complement strand
GAGGCGGCTGCTTTTGGGCCGTCGTGGGTGGTTGATGCTGCGGTGGGCTGGGAATTCATACCTGGTTACGTCGTTGATTTTGCATTTTATTAATAAATTTTTAATTATTTTGCCAAGGATAGCGTTTGCTATAATGGCCGGCTTCGCCCAAAGGGCTCTGACCGTTCCGTGAATTCGCCGGATACTGGCCAAAAACGACGGATTTTAGCGTATCAAATGAGCCCGACAGACAAATTACCTATCTTATTGCTTCAGCTGTGGTCCAAGCTGCGCACCACCCCAAAACGAAAAATGGTTACGGCGACTGCTATTTTGTCGCTGATTGCCTTTGGCGCTGCTGGCGTTGCACCATTGGCGCCTGATGCGTCGGATCTACCAGTAACGCTGTTGGTGGAAGAGTTGGGCGTTCCAGATCTTACTAGTCAGATCCAAGCCCTCCAACCGGGCGCCGAACAATTTGTCGCTGAGGAGCGAGTTCGTTCAGGCGATACCTTAGATGCCTTGTTGGACCGTCTAGGTGTTGAGGACCGCTTCGCTAGCTCGTTCATCCGAAGTGACACTCAAGCTCGCGCACTCGCGAATTTACGACCCGGTCGCCGCATACAAGCGACGGTCACTGCTGAAGGAAAACTGGTCTCCGCTAGCACACTGCTTCTAGACAATCGTGACGACATCAAACGATTAGTGATTCAGCGTTCCACCGATGGTTTTATCGCACGACAAGAACCTACCAAACTTGAACGTCACATTGAAATGCGTTCAGGCGAAATTCGCTCCTCATTATTTGCTGCTACCGATGCAGCACAAGTTCCGGACGCGATTGCGATGCAAATCGTTGAGATCTTCTCATCCGATATTGACTTTGCGTCTGACCTGCGCCGAGGCGATCGTTTTCAAGTGATCTTCGAAACGCTGTGGCAAGGTGGCGAACCGATTCATTCGGGTCGCGTACTCGCCGTCGAATTTTTGAATGATGGTAAAACCCATCAGGCGATCTGGTTCAATGAAGCAGAAGCTGGGCAAGGCGGCTACTTTGACGCCGATGGTAAAGCCCTGAAAAAAGAATTCCTCAAATCACCCCTGCAGTTCTCGCGTGTGACCTCAGGTTTTGCTATGCGCGTTCATCCGATTTCTGGCCATTGGAAACAACATAAAGGCATTGATTTTGCAGCGCCTGTTGGTACACCCATTCGCGCCACTGGCGATGGGCACATTGATTTCACCGGCCCTCATGGTGGCTATGGAAACATGGTCGTGGTCAAACATAGTGGCAGCTACTCAACCGCCTATGCACACATGAGTTACATTGCATCGGGTCTTAAGCGCGGCGCTCGCGTGGCACAAGGCGATGTGATTGGTTATGTCGGCACCAGCGGATGGTCCACTGGCCCTCATCTGCATTACGAATTCCGCGTTAATAATGATGCGCGCGACCCTAAATCCATAGCCGTCCAGCAGGTGCAATCGTTAGCTGGAATACATCTGCAACAATTTCATCATCAATTGGCAGACATGAAGCATCGCTTCCGACTCTTGTCTACTGATGTGACGCAACTGGCCTCTCGTTGATACTTACTTGCTGATGCTCAGTATCTGAAGCATCAATCGCCGGACAATGCCGATGGCAAATAATCCTCTCTATATAGGCTTGATGTCCGGCACCAGCCTCGATGGAGTGGATGGTGTTCTCACCTCACTCGATGGCCATTTGACAGCCGCCTACCTTCCGTTTACTGACGAATTAAAACAAGCGCTGTTGTCGCTGCAATCATCGGGGCCCGATGAGATTCATCGCGAATCTCTTGCAGCTCAACATCTAGCTCATGTGTATGCGAATTGCGTACATGAGTTGCTGGCATCGGCAAAAATCAAAAGCGATCAGGTAATTGCCATCGCTGCACATGGCCAAACTATTCGTCACCTACCCAATCAGGGATACACGCGTCAGTTAAATCAACCCGCACTCCTTGCAGAGTTAACGGGTATTGATGTTATCGCTGATTTTCGTAGTCGTGATATTGCTGCTGGCGGTCAAGGCGCTCCACTGGTACCCGCATTTCATCAAGCAGTGTTTGGAGAGACGGGTCACACACGCGTGGTGGTTAACATTGGCGGCATCAGCAACATCAGCCTACTGAATGCTGATGCTAGTGTCACCGGCTTTGACACCGGACCCGGCAATGTCTTAATGGATGCATGGATACATTCGCATCAAGGCAAAGCATTTGATGCAGACGGCGCGTGGGCCGCGAGTGGCAGCGTTAATCATGAATTACTCAGCCATTTACTAAGCGAACCATTTTTTGCTGCCCCGCCGCCTAAAAGTACAGGTCGTGACTTATTTCATCTGAGATGGCTGGAGTCACAGTTGAAATCATTACCTACGCTTCGTCCTGAAGATGTTCAAGCAACTCTGTTGGCACTCACCACCCAATCCATTGCCGATGCGATTCGACATCATGCAGCTGACTGCGACGCTGTTTATGTGTGTGGCGGTGGAGCGTATAACAGCCAACTCATGCAATCTCTACAAAAACAATTGTCGTCCTCGGTGAAGAGTACAGATGCGTTGGGTATATCGCCTTCACATGTCGAGGCACTTGCCTTCGCTTGGCTGGCGAAACAATTTTGTGAACGTAAACCCGGCAATCTACCGTCGGTGACGGGCGCAAAAGGAGACCGTATTCTAGGCGCGCTTTATCCCGCCTGATAGAGAAACGAAAAAATCACGAAGGAAATAAAAAAGCGCGGAAGTCCGCGCTTTTTGTTTTTGCTACTAGCGAATGATTATGCTGAGAATGACGATCCGCAGCCGCAGGTGGTAGTGGCATTCGGATTTTTAATCACGAATTGCGCACCTTCCAGATCGTCTTTGTAATCGATCTCAGCGCCGACCAGATATTGGTAGCTCATCGAATCGACTAAAAGTTGTACGCCATTTTTAATCATCGCTGTATCGTCTTCATTCACGATTTCATCAAAAGTGAAACCGTACTGAAAACCTGAGCAACCACCGCCCTGCACAAACACGCGCAGTTTCAAATCTGGGTTACCTTCTTCTTCAATAAGTTGAGCCACTTTATTAGCAGCACTCTCACTAAAAACAATCGGTGATGGCATTTCGGTCGGTGCGTTCATGTGATGCTCCTGCGATCGTAAAACAAAGTTCAGGGATTATAGCCCTCGGCCACATTAAGCGCCGAAGGGGCAAAAGCTGTTTCAGCCAAAGTGTTACTTAAAACATCAGGCCAGTTTCAATTCATGCGCCGAGTCTGGAAACGCGCGTGGAGGAATTCCAACATTTCCAACATCCGGACACAGCAAGCCAGTTACCGTTGCGCCAGGCTGTAAGCGCAGCGATTCGTAATAGATGTTTCCAATTATGCGCGCTCTCGAGAGTAATTCAACCCTGCCAGTGATATGGAGATTACCTTCGACCAGCCCATCAATCAATACATAGTCAGCCCATACGCCACCGCTAATCTGACCTGAACGACCCAATACCAAGTGCGCTAGCGCCGTGGCGCCCAATTTGATTTCACCTTTGACATGCCCTTTGACATGCCCATCTATCCTGAGACCGCCCTCAAAAAAAACATCGCCTTCTACCCGGCAACCTTGAGCAATAAAGGTATCGATACAACGCAGCGCATATTTACCTGACATGCATCTCCCACAGCCCACTGTTGAGTTACGCCGTCGAGCATAGACTCTTTAGCCACTGGGACTTTGGGAATTCGCACCCCTCAAGGCAGTATCGGTACCTGGCGCAAGCCGGTTGTTTCATCCAAACCAAACATCAGATTCATGCACTGCACTCCCTGACCTGCAGCACCTTTGACCAAGTTATCTTCCACCACCAAGATCACCAACAAATCACCACCGCCGGGACGATGCACTGCCAACCTCAGCATATTCGAGGCACGCACCGAGCGCGTTTCTGGATGACTGCCGGCAGGCATAACATCCACGAAGGGTGAATCACGATAATGTGACTCATACAGCGCCTGAAAATCAATCGAACGCGCCTCAGGCAATAACGATGCATACAGCGTTGAATGAATACCCCGAATCATAGGCACCAGATGCGGCACGAACGTCAGGCCAATCGTACGGCCAGCAATCGCTTCCAGGCCCTGGATGGTCTCTGGTAAATGGCGATGACCTTTCACGCCATAGGCTTTGAAATTATCTGAAGCCTCCGCCAACAGGGCGTGCACTTCTGCTTTGCGACCTGCACCCGACACACCCGATTTGCAATCAGCGATGAGGGATGCTTCATTGATCAACGGCTTACCTTGAGTCAGCAAAGGAGCAAAACCTAATTGCATAGACGTGGGATAACAACCCGGCAGGCCAATGACACGCGCGGCGCGTATGGCGTCGCGATTAACTTCAGGAAGGCCATACACTGCCTCAGCCAAAATATCCGGGCAGCTGTGCGGCATGCCGTACCAATGCTCAAACACTGACGTATCTTTCAGGCGAAAATCGGCCGCCAGATCAATCACCTTTACACCCGCGGCAAGCAATTCGCGCGCTTGCGCCATTGCGACACCGTGAGGCGTTGCAAAGAAAACGACATCGCACTGATCAAGCCGCGCTTTTTCAGGTGCAGAGAACGCTAATGACACATGACCGCGTAGCGAAGGAAACATCTCGGCCACTGGCATGCCATCTTCTTTGCGCGACGTAATGGCCACCAACTCGGCCTGAGGATGCGCGGCCAAAATACGCAGCAACTCCACGCCGGTGTAACCGGTTCCACCTACGATGCCAATCTTGATCATCCACACTCTCCTTATAGCTGCTGCGGCGACGCCAGATGAATAAATAAAGCTGAAATGAAGTTGAAAAAAAACCGTCGGGCACCAACCCGACGGCTTCTGTTTGATCTCGCAGCGGGGTTTAACGCTTGGAGAACTGTTTTGCGCGACGTGCTTTGCGCAAACCCACTTTTTTACGTTCAACTTCACGAGCATCACGAGTAACGAAACCAGCTTTTGACAGCTCAGGCTTCAAGGTTGCATCGTAATCAATCAATGCACGAGTAATGCCATGACGAACGGCACCGGCTTGACCAGATTCACCGCCACCATGCACGTTCACCATGATGTCGAAGCGATCAAGATTGTTCGTGAGTTCTAAAGGCTGGCGAATCACCATCAAACCTGTCTCGCGCGAAAAATACTCGGCCGCTGCTTTGCCGTTGACAACGATTTTGCCGCTGCCAGTTTTAATAAATACGCGGGCCACTGCACTCTTGCGACGGCCGGTTCCGTAGTTGTAGTTACCGATCATGTCTATTCCTTAGATTTCGAGTGCCGTGGGTTGCTGGGCGCTGTGCGGGTGGCTGCCATCGGCATAAACCTTCAGCTTCTTGATCATCGCGTAACCGAGTGGGCCTTTGGGCAGCATGCCCTTAACAGCTTTCTCTAACGCGCGACCTGGGTGCTTGCTTTGCATGTCGCGGAAATTCGTTTCGTAAATCCCGCCCGGATAGCCGGTATGACGGAAATACTTTTTGTCGAGCGACTTAGCGCCCGTTACACGAAGTTTGTCGGCATTGACTACAACAATGTAATCGCCGGTATCGACGTGCGGTGTGAACTCAGGCTTGTGTTTACCACGCAGTCGGCGCGCCACTTCGCTGGCGACACGTCCGAGGACTTTGTCCGTTGCGTCAATCACAAACCAGTCGCGCTGGACTTCGTGTCCTTTAGCGGAAAAGGTTTTCATGATGAATCCTAAAAAAATAATGCTCTGATGGTGGTTCTGCGAAATAACACCCTGTCCGCAGACGCAACCTTATTGTGTGTTTTCTCCCTGAGCAAAACAGGAGAACCGAAGATTATAATGTTTTCAATGACTTGGCGTCAATTGACTTGCTACTCAGGAGCGAAGGTTTTCCATAAAAAAGGCAGAGACAAAACCCTAGCGGTTGGCCCATTCTTTTTTGGTAAGTAAGCTTACCTGTTGGCCACCAAATGAAATTTCGCATCAAATCGACCTAATCCCAATAAAATAGCGGTCTTTCGGGCCATGTGAGGCCTTGTCGCTGATTCAAACAACTTAATTTCAAGAGATCGCACATGGAATGCACCGTACGTTGGACCGGCTTGTCCGGCATGAGCTTTGTCGCAGAAACCGGCTCCGGCCATCTCGTCACTATGGATGGCGCGCCCGACGGTGGCGGTCGCAATCTCGCGCCGCGCCCTATGGAGGTAGTTTTAGCGGGTACCGGCGGCTGCACCGCCTACGATGTCGTGGTGATACTGCGCAAGAGCGGCCAAGACATCCGTGGTTGCGACGTGACTCTTAAATCTGAACGCGCCGAAAAAGACCCTAAGGTCTTCACCAAAATTCACTTTCACTTTACTGTGCGCGGACGCAATTTAAAGGCCAACCTGGTAGAACGCGCAATCAAACTCTCGCATGAAAAATACTGCTCCGCGTCGATCATGATAGAAAAGACTGCAGAATTAACTCACTCGTTCGAGATCATTGACGACCTACAAGAGTCAGCTCCAGCGTTGTGAGTTTGACTAAGTCTTAGTTGCATAGGATTTTAGCTACTCGGAGCGCGAATATAATCGCACTGCGCAAGATCAGAGGTAATACGCTGTACTCGTCATTACTCTTGATATGACTCGCATGCCGATACGTACCGGCTGAGGCAACTCAGCAGCGCCAAGTTTTTTTGCTGCATCACCATGTTCTATTTCATCGTCGCGCATTTGAGTCACTATTGCTCGCGATCTTACGTCATCCGCTGGCAAATCACTTAAATGCCCGTTTAAATGCGCCTCAACCTGACGCTCCGTCTCAACCACAAACCCTAAACTGTGCTGGTCTCCAACTCGCGCTGCTATTGCTCCCATAGCGAATGCTCCCGCGTACCACAAAGGGTTGAAAACACTGGGTCGCGCGTTCAGTTCACGTAAACGCTCCGCCGTCCATGCCAAATGATCTAGCTCCTCATCACCCGCTTGTTTAAATTGCGCTCGCGTGACCTCATCGCGAGCAAACAAAGCCTGAGCTTCATACAAGGCTTGGGCACAGACCTCACCAACATGATTTACGCGCATCAGACCTGCACTGCGCTTGCGCTCTTCTTTACTTAACTTCGTTTGAGTAAGTGTGCTCGACGGACTTTTTCGACGCGCGACGGCGACTCCGCTCACTACTCTGAGCGCGCTATCAAAAACGCCTATAAACGAATCAATCGGTGATCGAACAGTGGTCATAAGTTGTTATTGTAATAATTTATTCAAATACTGTTGTAATGGGGAGACGAAAAATTATCAAAAGACTCATTAATCAATAAATTACTTTTGCTACAGGACTCAAGTTTTGCTTCAATGCATGCTGACTTCTCGATCCGTTGGTCTTGGAGCATCAATTTCACTGCGAATGCCGGTTTCTGCGTTCGGACAGTGAAAGCGAAACTTTAGCATTACAACACTTTGGAGATTAGATAATGAAAAAAACTCAAGTCGCACTGGCCGCTCTGGCGCTAGTCGCTTCGACAGCTGCTCTGGCAGATGGCGTTAAACTTTACGGCACGGCTGACGTCAGCTTTGCGAATGACAGTACTGGCACGTACTTTGCTGGCCAAGGTAACAACGCCGGTAGTATTTTTGGCATTACCGGCTCGGAAGATCTTGGCAGCGGTATGAAGGCTGCTTTCACTCTAGAGTCTGGCATCCGCTTTGCTGACGGAACCTTTACTAACGGTGGCTACGGCGGTGCTGCTTTTGCTGGACTGTTTAACCGTCAGGCTAATTTGGCTATCGGTAACGATACGGTCACTGTAAAGCTTGGCCAGCAAATTTCGACTTTCGTCGATGCAACACTCACAGGTTTAGCCGGTACAACTGGTAACGCTGGTTTCGTTCCCGCGCTCGCTCGTGTGACCGGTAGCCTCGGCGGCACTGGAACAGCAAACCTAGGCGGAGCTGACGGTGCAACGACCACTGCTTTCTTCTATGCTGATTTAGTCTCTGCAAGCGTTAATTTAGGTGGCGCGACCATTACAGGTCAAACTCAAGTCGGTAGTAAAAACAACGCTGGTGTTAGTAAGGGTACTTACTCAGCTGCTAGTATTACTGGCTCAGTCGCTGGAATTAACCTTGCCGCAGCTATGATGAACGATGAGACAGCAGCTGGCGTTAAAGGCAGTGTTTACACCGTTGGCGGAAATACTGAGGTTTCTGGAGTTACTTTACGCGGATCGTATGGTTCTGGTTCAAGCGACGGTTACGATGGCAGTGGTT
>JBIIQR010000107.1:0-5587 GCA_044341985.1 Burkholderiaceae bacterium | reverse complement strand
GGGCAGGATTTGAACCTACGACCTTCGGGTTATGAGCCCGACGAGCTGCCAGACTGCTCCACCCCGCGTCTGAGGAACTGAAATATACAGCGTATGGTCAAAGTTTGCAATCTTTATACTAAGCAGACATTCGCGGTTCGAGTGCTACACTGGCTGCAAAGGCCATACGTCGCGCTTTAGCAAACTCACCAAACACTTTGCAATGAATTTTTGCTCGAACTGCGGAAACACTGTTTCACTTCAAATACCACCCGACGATAATCGTTTGCGGCACGTGTGTGAGCAGTGCAGTACTGTTCACTACCAAAACCCAAAGATGGTTGTTGGAAGTATCCCTTTTTGGGATCAAGACGGCGATCAAAAGATTTTGCTTTGTCGACGTGCTATCGAGCCTAGACTCGGCTATTGGACGCTACCCGCAGGCTTCATGGAAAACAATGAAACTACCTCTGAGGCCGCCGCGCGCGAGACGTTGGAAGAGGCCGGCGCCAACATTGAGATGCAAGCGCTTTACTCCATGCTGAATGTGCCTCACGTACATCAAGTGCATCTTTTTTATCGCGCACGTTTGTTGGATCTGAATTTTTCAGCAGGCACTGAAAGTCTGGAAGTTAAACTTTTTTCAGAGGCAGATATACCGTGGGAAGATCTCGCCTTCCCAACGGTATCGAAGACATTAACACTTTTTTTCGCCGATCTCGCTGCTCACAAAAATCCGCAATCGTTTGGATTTCATTCGTTCGATATACGCAAATCAATAAAAGCGTAAAAATTATTCGCTATCACCAACTTACTTCACGTTCCGGACTGGCTGAGATTTTATGTATGGATAGATCAGCACCGTCGTACTCTTCTTCAGGATCAAGTCGAATACCGACAGTCTTCTTGAGTACGCCATAAATCAGAAGACCTCCTAAGGAGGCAATGACGATGCCAAGCGAGGTACCGATCAATTGCGACATCAGCGACACACCACCCATTCCCCCTAAGGATTGCAATCCAAAAATGCCCGCTGCGATTCCGCCCCACGCGCCGCATAAACCGTGTAAAGGCCAGACACCCAACACATCATCAATCTTCCAGCGGTTTTGAGTTAGCGTAAACAACCAAACAAAAATGAAGCCCGCAATACCACCGGTTACCAACGCACCCAAGGGATGCATTAAGTCTGAACCTGCACACACTGCAACCAAACCAGCGAGTGGTCCGTTGTAAGCAAAGCCTGGATCATTCTTACCCATAACAACCGCGACCAAGGTACCTCCGACCATCGCCATGAGCGAGTTCATCGCAACCAAACCATTCATCTTGTCGAGTGTCTGTGCGCTCATCACATTAAAACCAAACCAACCCACCGCTAATATCCATGCACCCAGCGCTAAAAATGGAATGCTCGACGGTGGGTGAGCAGCTACAGCACCATCGCCCGAATAACGTCCTCGACGTGAGCCCAACAAAATTACAGCCGGCAACGCCGCCCATCCACCGACAGCATGAACAACGACAGAGCCTGCAAAATCATGAAAAGGAACACCGAAACTTGATTCAAGCCACGCCTGAATTCCGAAACGTTGGTTCCATGCGATACCCTCAAAAAATGGATACACCAGGCCTACCAGCAATGCAGTCGCCACTAATTGCGGATTAAAACGAGCGCGCTCAGCGATGCCACCGGAAATAATCGCTGGAATAGCTGCTGCGAATGTCAGCAGGAAAAAAAACTTCACCATTTCAAAGCCACTCTTTGCAGAAAGCTCTTCGGCACCGACAAAAAAATGCACACCGTAAGCGATGTAATAACCCACAAAAAAATAAGCCATGGTGGAAACCGCAAAATCCACTAATATTTTCACTAGCGCATTGACTTGGTTTTTTTTCCGAACCGTTCCCAGCTCCAGAAAGGCGAACCCCGCGTGCATGGCTAGGATCATGATGGCGCCCAACAGGATAAAAAGCGTGTCGGCACCGCTGTGGAATGCATCCATGACTACTCCCTAATAAGGTGCAAAAATAATTACTGGAGCGTCCTAGTTAGCAATTTTCGTTCCATTTTGGTGCTGCATAGCAAAAATTTTAACTCATTGAAATTCATGGTTTTATTTTTTCCGCTTTTTGCTTAGATGAGATGTCGCACATAATTAGTGCAAAATAAATACTAAATTGGTGAACTAGATGATCCCTTGGCTGGAACCTGACACACCATTTCCTGATACCGATCAGGCATTGACTGAAGCTGACGGCGCACCGGGTTTACTGGCCGCCGGTGCCGATCTATCTCCCTCTCGATTGCTGGAAGCCTATAAAAACGGAATCTTTCCGTGGTTTTCTGATAACCAACCCGTACTTTGGTGGAGTACTGATCCACGAATGGTGCTGCGAATTGATGACTTTCGCATCTCGCGCAGCCTAGTCAAAACACTAAAAAAAATTGACCGTAGTATGAGAAATGGTGGTCAGTGGACGGTGCGTTTTGATTCTGCTTTTCATGATGTTATTCATGCGTGCGCGCAGCCGCGCGATGGTAGCGATGGGACTTGGATATCGCATCAAATCATGGAAGGCTATTGCGCACTGCACAAGATGGGGCATGCTCATTCATCAGAACTGTGGTTTGATAACCATCTTGTTGCCGGTGCTTATGGTGTCAGCATAGGGAAAATGTTTTATGGTGAGTCTATGTTTGCACTCGTGCCTGATGGATCCAAAGTCGCACTGGCCTATCTAGTCGATTTTCTACGTCACCATGGAGTCACGATGATTGACTGCCAGCAGGAAACGACTCATCTTGCCTCACTCGGTGCGAAACCGATACGACGCGCCGAGTTCATTGCGCTAATGAAAACAGCGATTTCTGAGCCCGATATACAGAATTGGCGGCCTAGACAACTGTTTGCAGAAGGACCTCACGACAAAAGCACAGGCTTCAGTGTAGGATTAAGCTCAATTCAAACAAACTCACAGTACGAAGAGACCCCATGACGCACCTGAAGGACCTGCCCTTCTCGACGCTACAGTTCTACGCGACGGCACCCTACCCGTGCAGCTATCTTGAAAGCCGTCAAGCGCGCTCTCAGGTTGCTACTCCTTCGCATCTCATCAATGCTGATGTGTATTCAGAGCTGGTAAAAAATGGTTTTCGTCGTAGCGGAATTTTTACTTACCGCCCTTACTGCGATGGCTGTCAGGCGTGCACGCCTGTGCGTGTCGATGTCGATCAGTTCGTCGCCAATCGCAGTCAGCGTCGCGCATGGAAGCAGCATCAGTTATTAACTACTGGCGTTTCCAAGCTCGCTTATGTGCAAGAGCATTACGAACTCTATCTTCGTTATCAATCAGCTCGCCACGCCGGGGGTGGCATGGATCAAGATAGTCGCGATCAATACGCGCAATTTTTATTGCAAAGTAAAGTCAACACACGCTTAGTTGAATTCCGTGAACCCGATGGTGAGCTACGCATGGTGAGTATCATCGATGTACTGGATGATGGCTTATCCTCGGTCTATACCTTCTTTGATCCGGATGAAGAGCGTGCCAGCTTCGGTACGTACAACGTGTTGTGGCAAATTGAACAGGCGCGTCAATTAGGTATTTCTTACGTCTATCTGGGCTACTGGATATCGCAAAGCGAAAAAATGGCCTACAAAACAAATTTCAAACCCATAGAAGCTTTGCGCAAGGGTCGTTGGGAAGCACTCTGAGCGACTAAGCAGTCGAAGGTAAAATAGCCAGCTCTACTGGCTTTTTATCAGTCACTCACAGGCCGTCGTTGTGTCGAAAAATAATCTCTACTCCCTAACCCGTCCCCTGCTGTTCTCTCTCGATCCTGAGACCGCACATAACCTGACTTTGCCATTACTACGCTCTGCTGCACGCTTGGGCATGGCTCAGCTGGTTTCAAGACGTATTCACGATCCTCGAAAAATCATGGGGCTGAGCTTTCCTAATGCAGTCGGGTTAGCGGCTGGTTTAGACAAAGATGGCGCCTATATCGATGGCCTTGCAGCGCTTGGCTTTGGATTTATTGAAGTGGGTACCGTCACTCCGCGTGCACAACCTGGCAATGCTAAACCTAGGATGTTCCGCCTGCCCTCAGCACAAGCGCTGATCAACCGCATGGGATTTAATAACGGTGGGGTCGATGCTTTTGTGCGGAATGTACAGTCTTCACGATATTACCAAGAAGCTCAGGGCATCCTGGGTTTAAACATCGGCAAAAACGCTGACACACCCATCGAACGTGCGACGGAAGATTATCTTCTGTGCTTTGAAAAAGTATATCCCTATGCGTCTTATATCACCGTCAATATCTCTTCACCTAATACTAAAAATCTTCGACAACTACAGCAATCGAGCGAACTCGATGGCTTACTATCGCAACTAAAAATATCGCAAACGCGACTGACTGATCAGCATGGCCGCTACGTTCCCATTGCACTAAAAATAGCACCCGATTTAGATGAAGAACAGATAAACGCTATCGCTGATGCGCTGCGCCGCCATCGTATCGATGGTGTGATTGCCACCAACACCACGATCACGCGCGATGCGGTTCAAGGACTGCCTCATGCAGAAGAAACGGGAGGACTATCCGGTGCGCCCGTGTTGGAATTGTCGAATAAGGTGATACGCGGCTTACATCATGCATTGGCCAATGAACTACCTATCATCGGTGCGGGGGGCATACTAAGCGCTGAAGATGCACGCTCTAAAATTGCGGCAGGAGCAGATCTGGTACAACTCTACACAGGATTAATTTATCGCGGTCCAGCTCTGGTATCAGAATGTGCACACGCTATTGCTATGACAGGCTAAAAATTTGTAGTCGATTAGAATTTTGAATGTGGTGAGTAACTTAAAAATAGACTTTGGAGACAAGCATGGAAAAAATAAAATTAGGCACAAGCGATTTACACGTCTCGAAAATTTGCTTGGGCACGATGACCTTTGGCGAACAAAATACAGAGGCTGAAGGCCATAGCCAACTCGACTATGCGCTTGAGCGCGGCATCAATTTTATCGATACCGCTGAGCTCTACCCAGTCATGCCAAGTGCAGAGACTTATTCATCTACCGAGACTATCATCGGCAATTGGCTGAAAAAATCGGGGCAACGTAAAAATGTCGTGCTAGCGACTAAAGTCGCTGGCCCATCAAAATTTATGACCTGGATTCGTAACGGGGAAAATAATTTCGATCGTAAAAATATTCGCGCCGCCGTTGAAGCCAGCTTAAAGCGCCTCCAAACAGACTACATTGATCTCTACCAATTGCACTGGCCTAGCCGCAATGTCCCTGTTTTCGGTCAATTGTTTTTTAACCCCGCTCATGATCGTCCTTGTGTGGCGATCGAAGAAACCCTTCATGTACTTCAAGAGTTGATAGCAGAAGGAAAAATTCGTTACGTAGGCGTTTCTAATGAAAGCTCATGGGGCGTGTCAGAATTTGTACACCGCTCGCAAACCATGGGCTTGCCTCGTATCGTGTCGATACAAAACGGCTACCACTTAGCGAATCGCAGTTTTGAAAGCGGGTTGGATGAAACCTGTTACCACGAAGAGGTAGGTATGTTGGCGTACAGCCCGTTGGC
>JBIIQR010000324.1:0-2712 GCA_044341985.1 Burkholderiaceae bacterium | reverse complement strand
ATAGAAAACCCGCAGGCAGAGGGACGGCTTACGCACTTCCCTGCAAACTGGAGTCCACGCTATTTGCGCCCACTCGTGCTGGAAGCCACCAAGCGTTATATGAAAATCGCAAAAGACAACGGTATGACTCCGACTCAGCTCGCACTCGCCTGGTGCTACACCCGCTGGTTTATTGCTTCAACCATCATTGGCGCAACATCGATTGATCAACTGGCTTACGACATTGATGCCTACTCCATCAAACTATCAGATGACGTCGTCAAGCAGATCAATGCGGTTCATGCGGAATTCATGAATCCGGGTCAATAAGAAATTCGTTGGGAAGTTCTGTGAATGTTTGGTGAGTTCGGTAACGAACTCACCAAACAATGAGAGGACCCACAATAATGCCCCAGGTAGCTAGGGCTAAAAAGAAGGCTAGCATCACAGCAGCACTGCCGAGATCCTTGGCATTTTTTGACAAGGGATTGCGATCAAGGGAAACGCGATCAACCACCGCTTCAATTGCTGAATTGAGCAATTCAATAATCAACACCAGTAGCAACACAGCGATCAATGCCAAGCGTTCAAGTGACGTTACTGGCAAAAAGAAGGCAATCACAATGCCTGGCACAGCAATCATTAATTCTTGACGAAAAGCGTGCTCATGCTTCCACGCAGCGCGAAATCCATCGATGGAATAGAACACCGCTGAAAAAATGCGTTTAAATCCGCTCTTGCTCTTGAACTCGCTAACAGGTTGACCGGTATCACTCATAAATCAGGATTTGATTTTTTCTTGATAAAGCTCTCGGAAAGTTTTTCCGGAAGGAGCTGGCATGTCGCGATTATCCGTCCATCCTGCTGCCAATGGCAACGAATGTATTAAACGTTGTTGTCCGCCCATCAATTTGAGCATTCGCGCCGCCATTTTAGTAGCAAATCGATAAAGCACTGGTCGCTTTGTCACAAAGGCCCACATAGCAAACGCAACATACTCAAAGCCAGGGCGCAATCCGCGATCAAACTGCTTCTCTCTCAATTTTCTGAGCAAATCCGGTAATGGAATTTTTACCGGACACGCAACGTGACATTCACCGCATAAGGTTGATGCGTGGGGTAGGTCGAGTGTTTTCTCAACGCCGACATACGCTGGCGTCAATACGCTACCCATAGGGCCTGGATAAACCCAACCATACGTATGACCACCAATTTTTTGATACACCGGACAATGATTCATACAAGCGCCACAACGTATGCACCGCAGCATGTCTTGAAATTCGCTACCGATCAGTCCAGTGCGACCCGCATCAACTAAAACAAAATACATATGTTCGGGTCCATCTTTTTCATCACTGGCACGTGGCCCAGTGAGTAAAGAAAAATAATTCGAAATCGACTGACCTGTCGCTGAGCGTGGCAGTAAACGCATAACCGTTGCCAGATCGGATAAGGTCGGCAAAACTTTTTCAATACCCGTGACCACCACGTGCACCTTAGGCGGCATGATGGTGCACATACCTTCGTTGCCTTCATTCGTGACAACGGCAACAGATCCCGATTCAGCGATGATGAAATTCCCGCCCGTGACACCCATATCCGCCGACAAAAACTGAGGGCGCAACATTTCACGCGCCTCGCGTGTCATTTCGGTGATGTCCGTCAACCGTGGCTTTTGGTGCACTCTAGCGAAAAGATCGGCTACTTCTTCTTTGTCTTTGTGAATGACAGGAGCAATGATGTGAGACGGTGGTTCGTTATCATTAATCTGTAGGATGTATTCACCCAAATCCGTCTCAACTGGCGTTATACCCGCCTCTTCCAGAGCGCGATTCAGTTGCATCTCTTCTGAGACCATCGATTTCGATTTGGTGACTTTTTTCACGCCATGCTTTTTAGCGATTTCAACTACCAACTTGGATGCTTGTTCGGCAGTCTCCGCATAAAGTACTGTCGCACCCCGTCGTGTCGCTTCTTTTTCAAACGTCGCTAACCAGACATCGAGGTTTTCAATGGCCCGCATGCGACGTTCAACAGCTGCATCCCGCGTTGCTTCGAAATCATCCAACTCAGTGATTGCTTGCGCACGCGCACCGACAAATCGACCCGCAAATTTTTTGAGTGTTTGTTGCAATCGCTGATCCGCCAGTTTTTCTCCGGCGCGCGACTTAAAATGCATTGTCTGAACTTGCATCACACATCTCCTGAAAGAACTTGAGCGACATGCAGTACGCGAGTTGTCGTGTCACCCGTGCGACGTAGTCGACCTTCAATATTTAGCATGCAGCCCAGATCACCCAACACCACGGCATCAGCACCACTTGCATGAATATTGGCGCATTTATCATCAACAATCGCTGTAGAAATATCACCGTATTTAACAGCAAAGGTACCGCCAAAACCGCAGCATACCCGCGCTTCATCCATCTCTTTTAATTCAACGCCGGCGCGTTTAGCTAATAATTCTCGCGGCTGTTTTTGTACACCCAGCTCGCGCAAGCCTGAGCATGAATCATGATACGTAATCGTTCCTTTAAAACTACCCGCAGTAGGTGGTGGTAGCGTCTGCAAATTAACTACAGTCGCAAGAAAATCGGTAAGCTCATACACACGCGATTTTATCTTTGCCAAACGCTCGAGCAATGCAGGATGACCCGCGAATAAATCGTCGTAATGTGTTTTGATGGTTCCACCGCACGAACCGGAAGGGATAACGATGTAGTCGAAGCTTTC